>JBDRLG010000080.1:0-9053 GCA_043813255.1 Candidatus Omnitrophota bacterium | reverse complement strand
GTCTCTACTAATCGCGTCTCTACTAATCGCGTCTCTACTAATCGCGTCTCTACTAATCGCGTCTCTACTAATCGCGTCTCTACTAATCGCGTCTCTACTAATCGCGTCTCTACGATTAATTACGAACAATCGATGGATTTTCGGGATCAGATTCCCATTTTATCGGGTTATCAACAATATATTGCCGAATAGCATGTAATGATTTTTCATCACGAATAACATGCTCATAAAATCGCTCTTGCCACCTAAAAAATCTACCTGTCTGTAATTTATGGATTTCAAATGTTGTCCGGCCTTTATACCAACGAATAATCCTTGATAATGAATTCGCATTCATTGGATTATGTCTCCCGGTAATCCCGCCGCATTTTAATGTAGAGACGCGATTAATCGCGTCTCTACCAATCGCGTCTCTACCAATCGCGTCTCTACCAATCGCGTCTCTACCAATCGCGTCTCTATTAATCGCATCTCTACGATTAATCGCTAAAATTCCATGTATGTGATTTGGCATAACTATGTAATTATCGATCTTCGCAAATTGAAAATACCGCGGAATTTCGTTCCACAACTTATCAGCCATTCCTCCAATTTCAGATAATTTCACACACCCACCAATAATAGCGCCAAAACAATTAACACGATTCTGCATACATATTGTTATAAAATAATACCCTGATGACGAATAATCCCAATCTCTTAACCGAGTTGATTCAACGCGGTATTTATTATGATATTTACACATCAATTAAACCCTTCGCCTAAATATCAATACCCTTTAACCGCCAGAAAAACACCTAGGCCTAATACTATAAGCGAATGAACTAATAATAATGATGCCTTTTGTTTATAAAACTGCGTCATTTTAGCTGCCGCGTTCGGAAAAACAATCAGCCATATACCTTTAATAATCCCCATCCAGCCAAAAATTGTAATAATCACAACCCAATCAGCTGCCCATACATTATGAAACAACACTGTAAGCAGGCCAAAAATAAGCGCCATAAGCCCGCCTAAATAAATTAAAGCGTAGTTTTTAAAAAAATCCTCTACGAGCTTTTGATAAGTTTTCAAATTAAACAAAATACCTATTCCTATAATGATAAAATACGAACCTAGAAGTTTAGCAAAAAATATTGATGTTTCCATACTTCCCCCCTCCTTTATTTATTGATTATCCTCTTTACTACTTTTATCAATCTCTTGCTGCTTATCTTCAAGCTCCTGCATCTGGCTGCGGAGTTCTTTTAACTGCGACTGATAATCTGCTATAAGATTATCTTGTGAATCAATTTTTTCTTCCAATCGCGTTATATCCTTATTATTTTTAATTAATTTATTATTATATTCTTCTAATTGGCTTATATTATTTTTCAGAAGGGTATTATATTCTGCTATCTGTTTTTTATAGCCAGACAGCTGTTGTTCGTATTCTTGCTGTTTCTGTTTATAATCTTCTATTTCTTTAGTAAAAGATTCTTCGAATTCTTTACTATTTTCTATTTCTTTGGCAAAAGAATCTTCAAGTTGTTTATAATATTGCGTTTGCCTGTTCTCAGAATCCGTGATTTTCTGGTTTATAGACTCATCCAGTTCTTTCTCATAATCAAGCTGATTAATAAATGCCTGATCTCTTTTTTTAGCCTCAATATCTTGCTTGATAGCATCTTCCGCCTGCCTGCGGTACTCCACCTGTTCCAAGATAACATCGGCAATCCGCTCTTCAGATTGTTTTTGTAATTTATTCTGGTAAATAACCATGCCCCAGCCAAATACCGCCAATACTAACAATATAATTATAAAAACATTTCCTTTTTTATTTAACATTTTCATCTATCTTTTTAATCTCCTGCGCGTGGATTCACTCATTAACTCACGGATAGCATCAGAGGCGATCCACTTAGCGCCTCCTGAATCCATATTTTGAATATCTATAGCCGCTTCTATCGCTTTTTTATTCAGGTTTAAATTACGCTTGCCAATCTGCCTCAACGCCCAATTAACTGCTTTTTTTACCATATGCCTGTTATCTTCTGCTTCTCTTTTTATAATTGAGAAAAAAACTTCAAATTTACTATCTTCTGCTTTTTTATCACTTACGGCTAAACACGCCATTACCACAAACCCCGCGCGTTTAATAAACTCCTTTTTATTTCTACTCCACTCCAGAGGTAATTCATAAGCTGATTTATGCTTTTTAAAAAGGTTCATACAGCACTGATCACAAATCTCCCAATAGCTAAATTCTCCTGCCCAATCTTCCATTTGCTTTTTTGTTGCCTTTAACGGCTCATCTATCATACTGGCAAGAATCCTTGTTTCCCGGATATTATATTTCCACAACTCTAAAGCCAGCTGGTGATTTTTTCCTATCTCTTTAGCGATCATCCTTAAATTAGGCAAAGAAACACAAAACGACTCTTCTGGCGTTATCCCATATCTGGCTATCGCTTGCTTAGACTTAGAATTACCCAGTGATTTTAATTTTTTTATAACATCATTACATTCCACCTAAAAATCCCCCTTAATTACCATATTTTACTTTCACTACTGGCTAATAGAACATGTTCCTCCACCTAGCTTAGATTTATACATTTTTTTGTTATAAGAAAGTTTCATCAATAACATACCCATAAGACAGTTATCAGTTAGTCCTGAAAGAATTAAACCGCAGGCCACCCAAACAGAAATAAAAATAAACACCCAATTTATCAGCCATGCCAATATTATGCCCAATAGCATCAGGGTTCCGGCAATAATCCTGACCTGCCGCTCTAAGGATACTCCTCCTTGCCCTTTTATAATAGGCAATTTTTCTTTCTGCCAGCGGGTAAAACCGCCTTCCATTACTTTGACGGAATGAATACCTGACTGCAACAGCATATCCGCTGCCATAGGAGAACGATTGCCTGTGCGGCAAAGAACTATATAACTCTGGCCGGACTTGCTTAAATCATCTGTTTTGTAATTCAGCATATCTATAGGGATGTTTACAGAATCTTTAATATGCCTATCGCTGTATTCTAAAGCAGAGCGCACATCCAACAACTTAAATTGCTGGTCTTTAAAAACTAATGCTTGGGCATCATTAGGAGAAATCATTTCCAGGGCCCGCGCCTGCCCTTTTTGGTTTACGCGAATGATATTATCAATATTAAACGGCTTAGGCATTCTTTTAGAACGCGCATTCTGCACAAATAAATCTTTGCCGGCTTCTTTCATAAAAGGATTGATTTGTTTTTCTCTGCCGATGGTAGAAAATCTTATCTCATTATAATCATGCGCGGGAAACACTATAGTCTCATCCGGAAGGTTCTTCAGTTTCTGTAAAGTATCAAACATAGATTCCGGAGAGCCGTTTTGAAAATCTGTCCTGCCGACACTTCCAATTAAAAGGACATCCGCGGTAAAAACTCTTCCTTCTCCATAAATATTTATAGTGTCATCCGTATGACCGGGGGCATATAAAATTTTAAATTGCTTACTGCCGATAACAATTTCATCTCCCTCTCTTAACCTTTTATCTGCCACTTCTGATACAGTCTTTTCATGCATTAATACAGACACCTTAAATTTATCTTTTAATACTGCCGCCAGAGAAAAATGGTCCGCGTGGGTATGTGTATCAATTATATATTTAAGTTCCAATCTATTTTTGTTTATGTAGTCAGTATATTCTTCCAACAAGCTTATATGTGGATCAATAACCATTGCCTGTGAATCCGAACTTAACAGATAAGAATAACAACTACCTGCCGCAAATTGTTTTAACATAAAATCTTTAGCCATTTGCCACCCCCCCTTTTTATTCCTCAGCAACTGTTTTGCCCTCCGCTTGCAGTTCCTTTACCGCCTCTATCCCGCCTTTTTGCTTTATGCCATATAAAGATTTCGCGTAATCCGGATGTTTAAAAAGCATCACCTACCCGCCATTAAGCGAAATTTCAAAAGCAACAGCATGGCCAGCGTTTCCCGCGCCTAATACCATAACACTTTCCCCCATTTACTTCTCCTTCTTCTATTTCTTTATAATATGCTTAGCTTCAAATTCTTTCTGCAGTAACTGCCATATGCCATAGTCGTCATTACTCTGCATAATATCCTCTCTTATCTTCTTATCACTCACGGTCTTAGCTATAAAACTCAATATTTGCACCTGTGTATCATAATCATCCTGTGAAGTTAATATCAAAAAGATCATGTTAGTTAATTTACCATCCGGAGAATTCCACTCAATTCCGTCTAGGGACCTTCCGAAAATCACAACCGGCCTTTTAATTACTGCTAATCTGGCATGCGGCACAGCAATACCTTCTTCAATAGCTGTACCCATGTCGTTTTCTCTTTTAATAACCGCGGCATAAATATTATCCGCGTCCGGCATATCTTCCCCAACACTTGCTAATTCACACAGCTCCTGAACAGCTTTATCTCTTTCGGAAAATTTTATATCCGCGATAATTCCTCTACGTGAAAAATATTCTAATATACTTACTTCCCTGCGTTTCCTGATAGAATAACTAAACCAAGGGCCAAGAAATAAAGCAGAGATTACCGCGCCAAAAACAATAGCTACAAATACTGGTTCAGTAATAAGGTTATATTCTAACGCGAGCAAGCCGACAACAATCTCCATGGCGCCGCCCGGAGTATGCGCGATTGCTATGGAAAGCCTGTTTGATTTTGATAACCGGGTAAAATTAACTCCCAGCCACGCCCCTAAAAACCTGCCCAAAATACCGATAACGCTGATCAGTAAAACTAACCAGATGTCAAAATTAGCCAAAAAATCCACTTTAAGCCCGATGTTCACAAAAAATAACGGCACAAATATCGCGTAAACCATTTGAGAAATAATCTGCCTCACATTTTCTGAAAGAGCCCTCGCGCTGCCAGCCATAATGCCGGCGATAAAGAATCCAAATAAAGCATGGATACCTATTTTTTGCGTAATCGCCCCGCATAAAAGCCCCAATAAACATATAAAAGTAAGCGCGCTGCCCGGCTGAGGCATTTGTTTCTGTTTTATTTTTGTAATCGCGGCATCAGTTAATTTTCTGCCTATAGTCAGACAAAATACAGTAAATCCCAGAGTTGAAGCAATAATAGTAAAAATTTTTATAGGGCTTACTCCTGCCTGCGTAAAAAATCCTAAAACAATTGTAAAAAGTAACCAGCCAATAATATCATTAACCGATAAAGCAGACATAATCAAAAATCCTAGATCGGTTTTGGAAAGTTTCAGGTCATGCAGGACGCGCGCGGCTATAGGCATGGCGCTTATTGTCATCACTGTAGCCATAAAAAAACAAAATATTAGCCTCTGATCGGGATTTGCCAAATAATAATCCGGTAGAAAAAGACAGGGAACAAAAGCAATACTCATAGGGACAATAATATCCATTAAAGCTATTTTTAACGCATCTCCCCTTTGACGCCACGCGGATAAAAAATCAACTTCAAGGCCGGTTTCCAACAAAAGAAATAAAACCCCGATCCACGCCACTGTTTCAAACATATTTTGCTGAATTATATTCTGAGGAAAAATAGATTGATGCCACAAGGGCATAAACCTGCCTAATATAGTAGGGCCTAAAAGAATACCAACCAGTATTTCAGCGGTAAGCGGAGGTTGTTTCCACCTGCGAAACAATTCTCCCATACCTCTAGCTAAACCTAATAGAAGAAAAACCTGAATTAAAAAAATAAAAATATTCTGTTCGTTAAGATAATGCATTCTTTTTCTTTTTTTTAAAAATAGGATTAAGCGGATTTTTCATTTCATTACTTCAATTATAGGTCTAATAGGATTCATTTCCCTGAAATCAGTTTAAAAGGCAAAGTAACGATTTCTCTTATTCCTTTTGCTCCTGATTTTGCCGTACCCCAAGCGTAATCTACAGTTTCCGAAACATTGGAAACAACCGGCACAATAGTTAAATTAATTAATTTAGCTATATCAGTATTTTCTATCGCTTTGGAAACTATCAACTTTACGACTTCATTCTCATCTTTGAGGCTTATAAACGCCTGATTCTTTATTCCTATTTTAAATTTTTGTTCTTTCCTGCCGGAAGCTGTATACTCCGTATAATTCACCTCGCCGATACTTAACACAATCACATCAAAATAAAAAGGAGTTTTATCTGCTTCCTTGCTGCCTTTTTTAAACACAGGCAGGCTTTCTATATTAACTTCTTTATTTCTATTCTTAACAATATTCAACTTATCCAATGAAATACCAAAAAGATAAATATTAGGTTTTTTGCGGATTATTAAATCCACAGGGTCGGATACAATATGAATTGAAGAAATATATGCCATCACCTGCTCATCAAATCCCGGGGGATTATATATAGTTACGTCTCGGGCGCCCACATAAGCAAGCACAGGCGAAAATTTAAGACTGCCTATTGTCACCTTAGTACCCAGCTCCGCTTCAATCTCCCTCTCCACCAGCTCTTTTATTTTAAGGTGTTTTACAATAATAAAAGTTGTTACTGATAAAATAATAACAATTAAGAATATTACCCCAAAAAAAATAGTAAATATTTTTAGAAGTTTAGAAAACATTTTTATCTCTGCCGGTTTATATCTTATCTTTAAAATGCTCTTTAGCTTCCTGATAAGAATTATAACTATATATCTTCGTCCCTGAAGAATAATGAAAAATACTCATAATATTAAAACCTATATCCCTGCTTTTATCCGGGATAATTCTTATAACTTCACTTACCTGCTTCTTATTTAATAAATCCATAGCTTTACTAATAAACTTCTTGGCGCCTACGTCCATCTGTTCCAATAAAGACAAATCAGTAAATACTATACAACCATTTTTTAATTTTGGGATTATTTCTTGAATCTGCGAATAGAATTGTTCAGCCTCATGAATATCAAAATGGCCTTTACAAATTATAGTTAATTTATTCTTATTATCATCTATATTCAAAGTAAACATGGATAATCTCCGGATTTAAAATTTTTTACGCTCTGTATCAAGAAAATCACCTTTATAAATTTTGTATATTCATCTGCTGATAATATTGGCCTATAGACTTGAGAGAGGCAATAAACATATTACCTAAATAATAGCTTATAATAATGGTAATAATAGTTATTATAATTTTTGTTTTGTTACTTAAAGACGGGTTAAACCATATCAAAGGCAGAGCAAAGGGGCCAAAACACAAAAAAGCGATTATAATATTGGAAGTTTTAAAATACCATTTCTTTGGGGGATTCTTATCTGGCATATTTATGTTATGCTCATGCTTAATATCTTTATCACCTGACGGTTATTACATGAAAAATTATACTTTAGTTTTAAAGCCTTGTCAAAAACAATATAGCCTTATCAGAGTTAAGATCGCCGGTTTAGCTTTTACATACCCTGTATAACTGCCTTTATAATAATATAGCAGAAAAGCCCTAAGGCAAATACCTTAGGGCTGCTAAAAGAAAAAACACTTTTCCTTCTTTGGCAATGCGGCCTCCCGTCTCTATACTTATAAAGATTTGAAAGCGTCTTTTTATTGCTACTTTATTGTAAGGTATTGCGGTAATTATAGAAACATAATCCTGCGGCACGTAAACTATTTTGGCCAATGCTATTTCTTACTTGGGATGGAAACGCTTTCGCCAAAGCCTGTTTGTCCAGCCTCTGGCAAAAGAATAAGGAAGTGCCATAATAAAAATCCCGACAAAAATGGCTGCCCCGGGGCGGACACGGCTAAACAACAGCCATTGGGCTATCGCGTCAAGCACACTGCCAAAGATCACCGGCATAAACAAAGTCCTGCAGGCGCTCCTAAAAAGATGTTTACGGCTTTCCGCCTTAAAAACTAATCCCGCGAGAAATGGCGGCCTTCCGGCTTTTGCGTCAGCGATTCCGTCACGGATACCCAAAATAACCGCGGACAACGGCTGAAATATGAAACGAAACCCCATAGGTCCGGTTATGCGGGCATCAATACCATAGACTATATTTTTAGGAGATAAATACATTAGTTTTCACGCTTTTTCATTTACGGATTTAAATTTCATTTTTTCTTATATATAAATTGCTGCAATGTCCCCATTGGGCAAATTATACACCAGCATCTATGTTTACTGATCACGCCTAAAATAATTGAAATTATAGTAGTAATTATACACATGGAAACAAAAACCGCCCCTATTAATAATAGATCCCCTCCAGTACGCGATACACGCCATATCAAAAACCCCATAAATAGAGAAAAAATTAACCAACGCAGCCATAGGCGGGTAAAAATTTTTGGAATTGGTTTATTACGGCTTATCCTGGAAACTACAATATCTAAAAAAGCCCCTCTAGGGCATAAATTCCAGCACCAATACCGGCCTTTAAAAAAAGCTAATATCAATAAAACAGCCATCATCCCTACAACCAAATAACCCAAAACAGGAAAAAATAATCCGCCAATTACTACTACCCCAAGCAGCCAAACCATGATTAATTGAGACTTCTTATATTCCATCTTCTTCTCCGGTATATTTTATTGACTTTTTTATTTCTTCTGTTCAAAAAGCTTATTATACTGCCCATAACCTTCTTTTTCCAAATCTTCTTTCGGAATAAAACGCAGAGCCGCGGAATTTATGCAATATCTACGGCCTGTGGGCTTTGGGCCATCATTAAATACGTGGCCGAGATGAGAATCAGCTTGCTTACTTTTTACCTCTGTCCTGCTCATAAATAAACTTTTATCTTTTTTCTCAATAATATTTCCCTGTTCAAGAGAACTGGTAAAACTCGGCCATCCTGAACCAGAATCAAATTTATCCAGAGAACTAAAAAGGGGCTCTCCTGAAACCACATCAACATAAATCCCCTCTCTTTTATTATTCCAATATTCATTTTTGAAAGCTGGTTCTGTGGCATTTTCCTGTGTAACTTTGTATTGCAAAGGAGTAAGTTTTTTATTTTTAAAATACTGCTCTCTTCCGGAATTCGATTTATAAGATTTATATTTAGAAAACTGTTTTTTATAATAATCCTGATGATATTCCTCGGCTTTATAGAATTTAGA
>JBDRLG010000079.1:0-11087 GCA_043813255.1 Candidatus Omnitrophota bacterium | reverse complement strand
TGTTTGAGCCCGTCCTGGCTCGTAAGAGCCGACGGGCGAGTTCCGCAGCCGCCGAAAAACTTTTTCGCGAATGCCTCAGCAGATAAAGAATACAAAACAAGGGGGAGAACGCTAAAGTTCACAATATTTACGAAAGAACCTGAATTTTTATTTAACAAAGAGCTGACTATCTTCTTATATTAAAAGTATGATTGATTTAAAAGCAGAATTCAAGCTTATATAGGGAATTTAAAGAAACCGTTTTCTTAAACCGATATTTTGTCTTGCTTGCGGCAGACAACAGGGGAAAATCCGGGTTAAATACCTTATTGAGCCATTCCCGGCTTATATTCGGAAAGTTTTTTTATGCGTTTGAGCATATTAGGGTGGGTACTTAATAATTCAAACATTTTGTCTCCCAGACTAAGCTGGATTTTTTTATTTCTTAAATTTTCTAATTCTGACTTTTCTATTGAACCGCTTCTATCTAAATCAAGCTGGCTCAATTCTTTGACTTCTTTTAATCCCCGAGATGGGTCGTTTACAAAAAATGCTTTTAGCCCTTCTACCTGCTTCAAGGCTTGCTTGTCAGTCCGGGCCGCGCCATAAGCTAATTTATATAAACTGGAAGCAAGCGCGTGCGGGTTATTTCCCAAAAGCACAGAACCCCTGTCAGCGAAATATTCTCTTATCCGGGAAGCATACAATACCAAAAGATTAGTTATGAAATAAAATAAAAACGCGGCTATCCCTATTAATGCGGCGTTGCCGCCGCCTCTCTCATTTCTCCTATTGCCAAAAAAAAGAGTGCTCCAGGCAATCCTATACATAATCATCGGAATCACCGAAAGCAGTGTGATTGTCAATACATCTCGGCTTTTTAAATGAGTCAACTCATGCCCTAACACAGCTTTCAACTCTTCTTGGTTTAATAATTTCATAATTCCTTCTGTAACACAAACGCGCCCGTCACGAATGCTTCGCCCAAAAGCAAAAGCGTTAGGCAATGGAATCTGGGCTATTCCTATTTTAGGCATAGGAATACCTGCCCGCATAGACAAACCCTGCACCATATTAAATAAAAAAGGATTATCTTCTCTTTTTATATATTTAACCTTCATGCTCCATTCCACAATCTTAGGGCCGATCATATATTGGATAAACATTAACGCTAATGAGAGTATAAGATAGAAATAAAAATTCCCTATCCCCATACTTGTCCCGATTATTACCATAACCGCGTATACTATAGCAAAAAGCGCTCCTACCAAAAGCCACATTCTTATTTTTAGAAACAACATTTTAATCTCCTATTATTACCCGTATTGTCAAAAGCCAACTTTAGGGACGTGGTCTCCACGCCCGTTTATTTTATTATTTTATATTACTATCCGGACAATGATACAACGGGCAGGGGGAACCTCGCCCCTACGATATGAGCTGTTGCGAAATACCTCAAAATTGTCATTCTGCGGCTCGCCTCGCGGCGAAGCCGAGGGCTTGACCGCAGAATCTATAAAAAATTTATCGTCGATAATAGATCCTGCGATTAAATCGCAGGATGACAAACGGACAGGTCACGACCTGTCCCTACTTATTATTTTACCACATTGGCCTTAATAACTAATCTTGTAACCGGCTCTTCTATATTATCGGTGTTTACATAAACAAACTGTTTAATATCCCCGGAATAGCCCTTGGTCTTTAACTGTACTTCAATAATTGTTTCTTCCTGAGGCATAAGTGATTTCTTTTTAATTTCAGATACTGTACACCCGCAAGAATTATTCAAACCTTGAATATTTAAAACATTCTTTGTTTCATTCTTAAAAATAAAATCGTGTTTAACCACTCTGCCTTCTTTTACTGCCCCGAAGTCCCAAGTGTAAACATCGTTTACCTCCTGTTGCGGCCATTCGTCGGAATCAATGGCCCTTTGGTTTTGCGCGTAACAACCATTCCCCATTAAACTAAAATAAATCATCAAACAAATAATTATAGTAATTCTCATCATACTCTCCAGATTAAAAAGATACCTAAGGCAAAAAATAAGATTGCCATAAGTATTTTGATGCTTAACATATGCCCTTTTAAAATCTTGGAAAATTGCTCACTTGTTGTGCCAAATAAAGCAAAAATAAATACCGCCAAAAGAGGAATTATAAACATAAAATTATACAGCAATAAATAAGAAAAAGCCTGTAATTTCAATGGGGACGTCTTTAACACAAAAGATATTGTAGGCAGATAAACCTGTCCTGTACAAACCGCCTCCAATAAAGAAACAAGAAACCCGGTAATCAAAGCGCTGGCCAATAACCTAACAACATATTGTGGACGCGCCTTTTCTTCTTTTACTTTCCTATAATGCATCCCGATCACAGAATGTATCTGTTTTTTTACCGCCTGCGGCAGCTGTAAAAGCAACCCCTCTGTTTTGCCTGTTTTCTTAAATTTAAAAAAATCATACAGCGCTAAAACACCCAAGATAATACTAAATACGCCGATAGATAAATTAAATACCCTCGTTAACAACGCGAAACTTTTCATCCGGTAAAAGAAACTAAACACCCCCAGGCCTATCAACAGATAAGTGAGAAAAACAGAAAAAATAAAAGCAAGGCCGATTATAACCAGCTCTGCTCTTTTATACCCCTGTAATGCCAAAAATGATATAAAGAACACTATTACCGTAAAAGCACAAGGATTAATTCCGTCTATCAAGCCGGCGCTGATAATTGCCAAAGGCCTGATTTTTTTAAAACGCGCTACTAAATCTACCTTTGACGCGCCATTTTCTCCCTCAACTGCCCCTTTTAAAGCCTCTATTATAAATTTTTTATAGCTTTTTTTGCCAAAATCAGCGCCGTTAAAAAAATGCCCACTCAGAAAAAAAACAGGAAAAACAATTTTAAATTCCGCCTTGTATTTTTCCCGTAAAAACAACAATAATTTATAGTTTTCTATCTCGCTGGTATCATAATACACTACTTTTATTCTGTCTTTAAAATTTTTTTCAATCCTGGGGATTTCTTTAGTTTTTACTTCAATACATTTATGGCAGCCGGGAGAATAGAATACGCATAGTTCAGGAATACGCGGTTCCCCGTCTTCTGCCATCGCAATATTCAATAACGGAAAAATTATACTAAAAAATAATATTGAGAGAATAATCCGCTTAAAATTCATTATTATATCCGGACATTTGACGGGAATTTACTACATAGCCAAAGACACTTGTGTCCAAATTATGATAATTGTTATCGTCGGTAAAATGTTTTTGAGATGTCAATAGCGTGTCATTGCGAGGAACGAAGTGACGAAGCAATCTTCCGTCGTTAAGATTGCTTCGCTCCGCCCGCAATGACACTAATTTGGACAGTAATGAGCCAAAGAAATTATTATTTTTTACGGTTTTTTTCTGCTTCAAAAATTATCTTTAGGGCTTCTTTTTTATCTTTAGCTTTTTTCAAAAGCTCAGTTATAAATTTATCCCTGACTATATGGGAAATTTCCGCTAATATTTTAAGATGCATCCCCACTTCTTCTTTAGGAGACGCTAGAATAAAAAATAAAAATGTTTTTTCTCCATCTAACGCTTCAAAATCCAAGCCTTCATCTTTCCTGCCAAAAGCAAGAATAAATTTTTTAGTTACGTTTGTTTTGCTATGAGGAATAGCAACACCACCGCCAATACCAGTTGAACCTAATTCCTCTCTTTCCAAAATAGCTTTAACAAAAGCTTTTCTATTAGTCAGCTTACTGGACTGAGCTACAATATCGCCCAATTCTTCTATCACTTCTTTTTTAGTATTACTTTTTAAATCCAGATTAATATATTTTTCCTTAAGTAAATCTGATATTTTTATTTCACTGCCAATATGTTTTTCCACCACTACACGCCCTTTCTGAAGATAATCGCGCTGGGCATAAACTATGATTTTATCATCTCATCTTTTGGGCATATTTGACTGTTCTTTAATCGCGATTCCTCAACGTAGCACACGGCTACGCCTAAGAAATCGCTCAATCAGAACAGCCAAATCTACTCCAAAATATGAACGCTAAAATTCACATTTTATGCCCAACGCGAGTATACACTGTTGAATTTATTCTACCGGGATAATAATCTTTTGCCCGATTTTTAATTTATTAGGTTCTTTAATCTTATCTTTATTCAATTCATATAAATATTTCCAGCGGTACGCTTTCCCATATTCTTTTTGCGCTATTTTAGAAAGCGTATCCCCTTTTTTAACAATATATTCTTTTGTAGAAACTTTCACCTGCCCTTCTACCACTTCCTGCTCCTCTTGTATATATTTACCTTCATCAAGCTGTGTTGCTTCTTCTGGTATACTGCCCGGGCCGGCATACGGCAGCATAACTTCTTCTACTTCCGCGATCATAAACTGGGCGTTTCTGTCTTTCTGCATCCCTTTCAAGTCTGTTACAGGAGCAACCGCGTCAAGTTTCCCCCTGCTGACAATTCGTATCCTGTCTTCAGGTATCCCGCTATCAAACATAAACTGTTTTACCGCGTTTGCCCTCTTTTTGCCTAGCTTTAAATTATAGCCTTCAGGGCCGCGTACATCGCAATTTCCGGTAATAAGAATACTTGCTTCCGGATTTTTTTGCAACGCTTTTACAGCTGAGGCCAAAATTTCCTTGGTATCACTTCTAAGCGCTGCCTTATCATAGTTAAAATAAACTTTTACATTCTTGATAATTTTTTTAATTAACAGCGAAGCCCTTAATTCCTGCGGTTTAGGCGCGGGCAATTCATCTTGTTTATAATCAAATATCATTTTACGCACAAAACAATAACCACGGTTTCCCCATAAACGCTCTGTTGAACCCGGGCTCTTCGGCCACCACCAATACCCGCCATTAGGGTCTTGGACCGGAGCGGGCTTTGCGTCTGTAGGCCACCAATTAAACTTCTCCTGCATATCCTCCTGCTCTCGCGTTTGGTCTTGTTTTTGATCTGACGCGAAAACAAAAAAATCCGCTGACAAAACTAACAGAGAACAAACCAATAATTTTAAAATCATTTTTTTTATCATGCTCATCCCTCCATAGATACTAATTAGTATCCAAGAACAAGAAATTATATCACTGCCGGCTGTTGTGAAATTTATCAGCCACCCTTAGAATATTAGTTATATTTTCAACTTCTCTTTTTAAATCTCCGGTCTTTACTATGAAACCCGAAGCACTTAATTTCTTTGCTAATTCAAAACGTTCTTTATTGGAAAACGCGGTAATTATAAACACAGGGAGATCTTTGTACTCTTTTCTGATTCTTTTTAACGCGGTTAATCCATCCAGATTCGGCATAAGTATATCCAGAAGGATAGCGTCAGGTTTATCTTTTTTTAATCTCTCTAATAACTCCAGCCCATTATCAAAAATATCAACGTTAAAATCATTAGCTTCCAGACGAATCTTAATCATATTCAAAAAATCAGGCTCATCATCCACTACAAATATCCTCTTTTTCTCCATCGTTTACCTCCTTAATGCATAAATTACTCTTTAATAATGAGTATATGTCTTTAAAAAGCTCCTTCATCCGTCTTTGGCAAAACAAAAATAAACTTCGACCCTTTATCCAGCTGGCTTTCAACCCAAATCTTG
The DNA here is from genome assembly GCA_043813255.1 of Candidatus Omnitrophota bacterium. GTDB lineage: Bacteria > Omnitrophota > Gorgyraeia > Gygaellales > Profunditerraquicolaceae > JBDRLG01. The sequence goes on along the minus strand of JBDRLG010000079.1, from coordinate 5,468 downwards.
CCGTTATGCAATTCAATAATACCCTTAACTATAGGAAGCCCTAAACCTGTGCCTTTTTCCCCAGCTCCGGGCAGGCGCCTGAATTGCCAAAATTTCTCAAACAATTTTGGGATATTTTCTTGAGCAATACCTATGCCGGTATCTTCAACAACACATTCTACCATATCATTTTTTTCAACTACAGAAATTTTTATAAACCCCTTGCTGGTAAATTTAAGCGAGTTGCCTACTAAATTCATAAAAACCTGGCTTATTAAATCCGCGTCAATATAAACTATAATTTTGTCCTTGGAAAAATCGAGTTTTAATTCAATGCCTTTTTCTTTTAATAACTGTTCAAAACTTAAATCCACTTTTTTTATCAATTCAACTATATCTATTTGTTTTCTCTCTAATTGCACTTTTCCCGCCTCTATGCGGGATATATCAAGCAATTCATTAATAACTCTGGCAAGCCTGTCAATATTGTCCTTCGCGGTGGTCAGAACAGACTGTTGTTTTTCATTAATGCTTCCAACAACCTTGTCTAAAACAAGGCTAACTCCTTCTTTTACAATAGAAAGAGGAGTCCTTAATTCATGTGATACGCTGCTTACAAACTCGTCTTTTAAATATTCCAGCCGCTTGCGCTCAGTTATATCTTCAACAAAAACAAGGACTTTCTTCTCTCCTGCCTCTTCAAAAGGCAAACCTGAAATATCTCTTATCGTAGTCTTTTTAGAAAAATAAGATGTATAAACTACATCTTTAAGAGAAAACGGCTGGCCTTCTAACGCGGACCTGATTTTTTCATCAAAGCCTATTTTTTTATATGTCGGCAATTCCAAAACATTCAAATTAATAAACTGCTCATAAGTAGTCCCTGATATTTGAAGCATCGCGGGGTTAACATAATCAACCCGGCCTGAACTATTTACCAGATATATGCCAAAAGGGGCTTTAGATATAATATCCCGGATTGTCTGGCAGGAACGCTGTAAATCAGTTTGAATTTTTTTAATTTCGGTTATATCATTACCAACGGATAATACACCTTCCACCCTGCCTTTTTCATCATATATTAACTTATTAGTCCATGAGATCCATACTCGTTCTCCTGTATTCAGCATATTTTCATTTTCATTCGATACATATTTCACCGGATCAGCCACAATATTATTAAGCATCTCTGACAAATTCTGGCCAGCCTTATCTGTTTTAGATACAATAGTGCCGATAACATTCTTTCCGAGTATATCTTTTTCTTTATAGCCAAAAAATCTTTGGGCGTATTCATTTAAAAAAGTAATATTGCCCTGAATATCCATGCGCAGGATTATACTGTTGGCTTTTTCTACTAATTCCTTATAATCTTCTTCTATTTTTAATTTCTTCTCGCGCTCTTTCCTGAATTTAACAGCCGCGTTCCTTGAATACACGCTGAATACAATAATTAAAAATACAACTAAAGAACGCACAAGAAAATCATGAAGATCAGGAAAAATGAAGGCGTTAAACAGCTTGCCTTGATGAAAATACAAATATACAAAAGATTCTACCAGCCATAAAAACACAGCTATGGCTATTCCCAGCCAAATTATTTTATTGCGGGCATTACTATTAAATTCTTTTTTACCTTCCATAAACTCCAGCCTGCTTTTCCAGTTCTTTAAATGATCCAAAAACAATATCTGCCTGTTTAAGATACTTTCTGGGCAAAGAAGTCTCTAAAGCAATACACCTTAAACCAGCCGCTTTAGCAGAGGCAATCCCAAAAGGAGCATTTTCAATCACAATCACCTGCTGTTTTGGCATCCCCAGCATGTTTACGGCTCTTTCAAATGGTTCGGGATGGGGTTTACCTCTTTTAACTTCGCATCCGGTAATAGTAACATCAAATAAACCTCTTAAACTCTCAGGCAGGATTTTTTCCATCTCATGCCTTGAAGTCCCTGTAACTAAACCCAATTTAAACTTATATTTTTTTAATTTTCTTAAAAACGGCCTTGCGCCTTTAATAAATTTTATTTTTACGCTGCGTTTAAATAACTCCTCTTTTTCACGCAAAAGCTGTTTGGCTTGTTTTAAATGAAATGGCCGGCTGCGCTGGCTAAAAATTTCTTTTAGAGTAGTTAAACCTCTTTGGCCTTCTCTTTTATAAACATCATAACAATCCACCTTAATGCCTATAGAATTAAATACCTTTGCCCAGGCGTCAAAATGATACGGCATGGTATTGGTAATTACCCCATCCATATCAAAGACCACAGCTTTAAAATCTACTAAAAAATTCTTAATCATACTCATTACTGTCCAAATTAGTGTCGAAGCGAAGCAATCTTAACGACGGAAGATTGCTTCGTCCCCCGACGTAACGTCGGGGTCCTCGCAATGACACGCTATTGGCATTTCAAAAACATTTTTCCAACCACTGAAAATTTCACTAAAATTAATCTAAAAAGTCATTTACTAAAGGTAAATTTTCTTGTGAGGAATTTGTTAATTATTATATCACAGAAATAACTATTGCAATGATTTTTTTATGCTGCTTATGCGGCTTTAACATGCGCTTAATATGTGCTTAATATGCTTAAAAAGGCTTGCAAAATATCCTTTGGTATGATAGATTTAAATTCACACAAGAAAATCACTTTCGGCGATAACTTTTTATTACCGATTTCAGAAGATTTTCGCAGTCCCAGCCGTTTTGACCCCGCATTGGCGGGGTCAGGCGGAGGTTGAGGTTTAAAAAAAATATTATATACTTTCCTATGCTGCAAGAAAAGCACTTTCATGATAATTATAAAAGATTTTCAGTGGCATAGAAAAACTTCACTATGCCACAAGAAAAAACCATGCAAAAACCACTCTGGAAATTTATAGATAATAAAGCTACTTTCATATCTGACTGCGCGGACAAGAAAATCACCCCGACGTTACGCCGGGGTGATAACCATAAAATAAATACTTTATACCTGCCTCTATGCAATGAATCTCCAATAATGTCTTCTGTTACGCCCGATTTGCACGGAGACTTAAAAACAGATTTTAGTTCATTCCTTTTGGAGCCGGCATCAAGAATAAAACTCAGCGATTCAAAATCAAGCAGGAATTTCTGGGTATATATTAACCCGAAAAAAATCTGGTCTATTACCGGCGTATCTAAAGATTGCGCGGCAGTCCAATCCGATAAATTCAAATTAGAAGCAGGCCTGCTCTGGCAAAAGATAACCCGGGAGAATAAAAAAATCGGGCTAAAATCAGAAATAACCTCCTTTATTCCTTCCACGGGCGAGCCAGTAGAAATTATGTTTGTTAATATAACCAATATCAGCGCAAAAAAGATAGAATTTACGCCTACCGCGGCTATCCCTGTTTACGGGCGCTGCGCGAATAACCTGCATGACCATCGGCATGTAACCTCTCTTCTCTGCCGTATGCAGAAAAATAAATCCGGAATCATCGTCACGCCTACTTTGCTTTTTGATGAATCAGGCCATAAGAAAAATGTTAATTCTTATTTTGTTTACGGCACAGATACTCAAGGCAAAGGGCCGGAATATATTTATCCAACGCAGGAAGAATTTAGCGGAGACAATTCAGATTTAGAAGCGCCTAACAGCGTAATTAATAACATCCTGCCGGATAAGAAATTTGATTTTCAGGGGAAAGAGCCAATGGCAGGCTTAAGATTTAAAAAAACATCCCTAAAACCTAAAGAGACCTGCTCTTACATCATAATAATGGGAATCACAAAGAACGCGCAAGAGATAGACTCTATACAAAATAAGTTCAACTCCGCGGATAAAATTTTAATCTCACTAATTACAACCAAAAACCATTGGCTAAAAAAGAGCTGTGAAAATTCAGTCCTCACAGGAAATAATAATTATGATAATTGGTTTAGATGGGTAAGCATTCAGCCTAATTTACGAAAAATCTTCGGCTGTTCTTTTCTGCCGGATTTTGATTATGGCAAAGGCGGGCGGGGATGGCGCGACCTCTGGCAGGATTGCCTCTCTCTTATACTAAGTAACCCCGAAGAAGTTAAAGACTTGCTGATTAACAATTTTAAAGGCGTGCGCGTTGACGGTTCAAACGCGACTATAATCGGGCAGAAAAAAGGCGAATTTATTGCCGACCGCAATAATATTCCCCGTGTATGGATGGATCACGGAATATGGCCGTTAATTACCACCCTGCTCTATATTCACCAGACAGCCGACTTAAATATCCTACTGGAAGAAACTATTTACTTTAAAGACCCCCAGTTATCCCGCGGCAGAGAAAAAGACTCAAGCTGGAAACCCGAACACGGCAATATACTTAAAGATAAAAATAAACAAGAATACAAAGGCACAATATTAGAACATATCCTCATTCAAAACCTTGTACAGTTCTTTAATGTAGGGCCGCATAACCACATACGGCTTGAAGGAGCAGACTGGAATGACGGGCTGGATATGGCAGAGCAATTTGGCGAAAGCGTTGCTTTCAGCGCGATGTACGCGCAGAATTTATATACTATTTGCGAAATACTACAAAAACTTAATTTACAAAATATCAGTTTATTAAAAGAACTGGCGATACTCTTGGATTCATTAAACTCCTCTGCTTTGGATTATAACAACATAGAACAAAAACAAAAAAACCTGGAAAATTATTTCCAGTGCGTTAAATTTGCAGTCCATGGCGAAAAAATATCCTTATCCACTAACGAGATAATTAAAGACTTAAAGAAAAAAGCTGACTGGATATCCAACCATATTCGGCAGGAAGAATGGCTAAAAGAAGGTTTTTTTAACGGATATTACGACAATGATAAACAAAAAGTTGAAGGGCTAATAAATAATACTCTGCGCATGACATTGACCGGACAGGTTTTTCCGGTTATGAGCGGCATAGCAAAGCCTGAACAAATCAACACCCTCTTTCAAAACGCAAAAAAATATTTGCAGGATAAATCAATCGGGGGATTCCGCTTAAACACTGACTTTAAGCAGGAAATGCTCTCTTTAGGCAGGGCATTTTCTTTTGTTTACGGCGAAAAAGAAAACGGATCATTTTTTAACCATATGTCGATAATGTTCGCTTACGCCTTGTATAAACAGGGTTTTGTCCAGGAAGGTTTTGAAGTTATAAATTCGATTTTTAAAATGGCGGCAAATACCGAAAAAAGCAAAATCTACCCCTGCCTGCCGGAGTACTTTAACGGGCAAGGCCGCGGAATGTATTCCTATCTAACCGGATCAGCAAGCTGGTATATACTTACAATCGTAACTCAGATGTTTGGAGTGCGGGGAAACTACGGAGACCTTATAATAGAGCCAAAATTGACTGTAGCACAATTTAAAAAATCCCCCCTGCCCCCCTTTTTCAAAGGGGGGAGTAGGGGGGATTTTTTAACAAAAAACACAATCTCTTTAACCACTAATTTCGCATCAAGAAAAATAGAAGTCCAATTCATTAACCCCATGAAAAAAGATTTT
>JBDRLG010000078.1:0-18798 GCA_043813255.1 Candidatus Omnitrophota bacterium | reverse complement strand
GGCGAGGACTGTTTGAGCCCGTCCTGGCTCGTAAGAGCCGACGGGCGAGTTCCGCAGCCGCCGAAAAACTTTTTCGCGAATGCCTCAGCAGATAAAGAAGACAAAACAAGGGGGAGAACGCTAAAGTTCACAATATTTACGGAAGAACCTAAATATACGCTAAAAATATATGGATAATAAAATGAAGATTCTAGTAGTGACCGGTTCAAGCGGAGGGCATATCCTGCCTGCTTTAGCCTTTTTGGAGTCACTAAAAAAGAAATTTATTGGTTCGGAAATGCTTGTTCTTTTGCCGGAAAATGCCGTAATAAATAAAGAAAGGTTTTCCGGTTATAGAGTAAAGTATATTTCTATACCTTCAGTCAGGTTTAAATTTAATTATAAAACTTTTAAAGATATAATAAGGTTATTTAAAGGGGTTTTATCAAGTTTAATTATATTAATAAAATTTAAGCCTGATGTGGCAGTGGGGTTTGGAAGCATTACCAGTGTGCCGGTTATTATTTTTTCATGGTTTTTAAGGATAAATACTTTAATACATGAACAGAATGTTTTACCGGGGCGTGCTAATAAGTTGTTGGGCTGGTTTGCCGATAAGGTCGCGATTTCATTTAATGAGACAAGAACGCATCTTAAAGATTATAATAGCAAGATTATTGTAACCGGAAACCCTTTGCTGGGGTCTTTGCGCCGGTTAGATAAAATCAAGGCTTTAAATTTCTTTGGTTTGGATACAGGGAAATTTACTATACTTGTTATGGGCGGCAGTCAGGGAAGCCATAGATTAAATAGAGAATTCTTAAAAGCGGCTGCTTTATTGGAAAACAGGCTGTCTTTGCAGGTTATTCATTTATGCGGCAGGCAGGATTTTGATTTATTGAATAAAAGTTATAAGGATTTAGCCGTTAAGTTCGCTTTATTTGATTTTTTTGATTCTATGCATTTTGCTTATAGCGCCTGTGATTTGGTATTATCCCGCGCGGGAGCAGTTACTGTCAGTGAATTGATTTTTTTTAAACTGCCGGCAATACTTATTCCTTATCCTTATGCCAATAGGCATCAGTATAGTAATGCCGGGATTCTGGAGAAAAAAGGCTGCGCGGTTGTCCTTGACGAAAAAGAATTAGATGCTTCACTGTTGAAAGATAATTTAGAATTGTTCTTGAAGGATAATAATAAATTAAAAAGTATGCGATTGCCCTATGATGATTTTTTGAATTTTAACGCAGCTGACTTGTTGGCTGAAGAGCTGGCTTTTGTAAAAAGAGAGGATTAAAAGTGGCAAAGAAAAAGGTAAACTTTCTTGTATTGCAAAATTTGGTATTATTACTGTTTTTTACAGTATTTATGCCTTCCCGCGCTGTTTTTCCCGGCACAGAGAATAATTGGAAGACTTCAAAGAGCACGCATTTTATAATTTATTACAAGAACGCGCCAGATACGTTTATAGAAGAAGTGATAAGAAAATCAGAAGACCTTTATAATAATATCGCTGATTCGCTTGGTTTTACGCGGTTTGATTTCTGGCTATGGGATAACCGCGCGAAAATTTATATTTACGATAGTGTTAAAGATTATCAAACCGGCACAGGCCAGCCTGTCTGGTCTAGTGGAGCTTCAATGCCAAAGGAGAAAATAATACATACTTTTGTTTTTGAAAAGGGTTTTTTTGACATGATTCTTCCTCATGAACTAGGGCATATTATATTTCGTGAATTTGTAGGTTTTGACAATTCTGCTATCCCTTTATGGTTAGATGAAGGAGTTGCTTCTTATCAGGAAAAATCCAGGTATTCTTTTTCAGATGATGTGGTAAGAAGGGCAATAAAGGATAATAGTTTTTTCTCTTTGCAAAAACTATTTACTATTAGGCCGCAGTCAGTTTCTGACTCTCTTTACGTGCGTATATTTTATGCTGAGGCGGTAAGTGTGGTGGGGTATCTGATTAAAGTATTCGGCAAGGATAGGTTTGTTTTATTTTGCCAGAATTTGAGAGATAAGCGGAATTTTGAAAAAGCTATGCGTTCAGTTTACCCGTTTATGACTATAGATGAATTTGATAAAGCATGGCAGAAATATTTAAATAATAAATAATAAATAATAAGTCGTAAGTCGTAAGTAATAAGTTGTAAGTTGCCAATGAGCCAGTTATTAGAACTGGCAGTTGGAAACGGATACTTATTATTTATCGCTTACGACATACGACTTATGACTTACGACTTATATGAAACATTATCATTTCATAGGCATTGGCGGAATAGGCATGAGCGGGATAGCCCGGATTATGTTAAATCATGGGATAAAAGTCAGCGGTTCAGATATAAAAGAAAATAAAATTATAAAAGAATTAAGAGGCAGTGGAGCTGATGTTTTTATCGGACACAATGCTTTAAATATTAAAGGCGCGGATACAGTTGTTTATTCTACAGCAATAAAGCAAGATAACCCTGAGATTTCCCAAGCACGGAAGTTAAATATTTCGTTAATAAAGCGCGCCCAGGCTCTGGCTGAACTTATGAAAGATAAAATAGTTATTACTGTCAGCGGCAGCCATGGAAAAACTACAACTTCTTCTTTGGTATCATATTTATTATTGGAGGCGGGGTATTCTCCTACCGCGGCAATAGGAGGGATATTGAGAAATATTGATGCTAATGCCTGCCCCGGTGAGGGGAAATTTTTTGTGGCGGAAGCTGATGAATCGGATGGTTCATTTCTTTATTATAAACCTAAATATTCCATAATTACCAATATTGATTATGAACACCTTGATTATTATAAGGATTTTTCAAATGTAATAGAGGCATTCAGGCAGTTTATAAATACGGCCGATAAACAAGGTTGTTTATTTTGTTGTGCTGATGATGCTAATTTAAAGAGCCTGCTAAAAAGCTATAAGCATAGGCATGTTTTTTTTGGTTTAAGCCGGGATGCGGATATATATGCCGAGAATATTAGAATAAACGGGTTGATTTCCGAATTTGATTGTTTTTACAAAGGAGAATTTGTGGATAATTTTACTCTTTCTGTTCCGGGAGTGCATAATGTTTCTAACGCGCTTTCTGTAATAGCGCTGGGGATAGAATTGGGGATAGATAAACAGGTAATAAAAAAAGCTTTTATAAGTTTTAAAGGTATTGGCAGGCGAATAGAAATAAAGTTGGACTGCAGAGATTATTTATTGATAGATGATTACGCGCATCATCCCACGGAAATAAAAGCAACTTTAAATGCGATAAGAAATATAAAAGCCGGGCGTATTGTGGTTGTTTTTCAGCCGCACCGTTATACTCGGACCAAGCTTCTTTTGCAAGAGTTCGGCAGGTGTTTTGATTTGGCTGATTATATTATTATCACGGATATTTATTCAGCAAATGAGCCTCCATTGGAAGGTGTTAACGCGGAGTTGGTATGCGAAGAAATAAAAAAATATTCCCCTGAAAAACAGGCAAGGTTTTTAGGTAAAAAAGAATTGATCCCTCATATATTAGAGATCGCTGAGCCTAATGATCTAATTGTGACTTTAGGAGCTGGAGATATTGTGGATATTTGTAATCAACTTGTTGAAGAATTTAAATCTAAAGGCTATATTTACGGTACAAAAAATTAGTTTTCCCCTTTTGTAAAAGAGACTGTGCCAAATGAAGCTTTTGGGGGTATTTGTGTCATGGGATTGTTGCGAAATGCCATTTTTGTGTCATTGCGAGGACCCCGACGTTACGTCGGGGGACGAAGCAATCTTTTCTTGTCGTCGGAAGAATAGATTGCCGCGCTCCCTTTGGTCGCTCGCAATGACACTTTTGTTGCGTTTCGCAACAGTCCCGTCATTGCACACTCAAAAATGGCCATTTGACCCAGTCTCAAAAAGGGGGAGAATATTTATCGGTGAGGCTGATTTTCTTGAGGAAATAAATTTTAATGGCGCGTATAAATGATTTAGTAAATTATCGTAGTTTAAAATTCGCGGAATCCTTAAAAGAGCATACGACTTTTAATACTGGCGGGCCCGCGGAATATTTTTCTATCCCAAAAGATGAATCAGAATTAAAGGATTTATTATCATTTGCCCGGGAATGTAAACTGCCGGTTTTTGTTTTGGGAGCGGGAAGTAATTTATTAATACGCGACAGGGGCGTCCGAGGGTTAGTGGTAAAATTAAGTGCAGCTTATTTTAAAAAAGCTGTTTTTAAAAAGAATACTCTAAGCGCTGGCGCGGGATGTTTTTTGCCCCAGTTGATTAATAAATCCCGGAATTATTCTTTGTCTGGTTTGGAATTCTTAGCTGGAATTCCGGGGACCGTTGGGGGCGCTTTAGCCATGAACGCTGGTATTGCCAAAAAAAATATTGCGGATTGTGTTGAAGATATAACCGTAATGGATTATAATGGAACCTCAAAGATTTTAAAATGGGATAAAATAAAATTCAGCTACCGTAGTTCGGATCTTTCAAAATATATTATTTTGAAAGCAGTTTTTAAATTAACCGTTAAAAGCAAAGATGAAATCCAGCGTAAAATCAGGGATTATATTTTGGAACGAAACATTAAACAGGATATTAATTTTCCTAATGCCGGTTGTATTTTTAAAAATCCGGCGGTTAATTCCGGTATGGGTTCTGTTATGTCTGCCGGAAAGTTAATAGACTTATGCGGGTTGAAAGGAAAGAGGATAGGAGGGGCAAGCGTGTCTTTAAAACATGCTAATTTTATTGTGAATACAGGTGATGCTAAAACAGAAGATATTTTAGGGCTTGTGGAGTTGATAAAAAAACAGGTAAAAAAGAAATTTAATATTAATTTGGAGCCAGAGGTTAAGATATGGGGATAAAGGAAATATTCGAGGACATTTTGTATAATGATAAACATAAGTTAGGCAGGATAGGCATATTAATGGGCGGCCCGTCTACAGAAAGGCAGATATCATTAAATTCCGGCCAAGCAGTCTATGAAAGCCTTAAGCAGTCAGGTTGCGACGTGATTGCTATTGATATAAAGACAGATGATATTGAAGAAAATATTGATTTTTTGAAATCATGCCGGATAAATTGCGCTTTTATTGCCTTGCATGGTTATTTTGGGGAAGACGGGCAGATTCAGGAAATACTGGAGAATTTAAATATTCCTTATACAGGCTCAGGGATTATGGCCAGCAGGCTGGCTATGGATAAGGTTTCTTCACGGATGATATTTGAGATCTGTGGTTTAAATGCCCCTAAGTATAAAGTGATTGATAATAGTTTTATTCAGATGCAATATTATTGGGATGTTTCTAAAGAATTTAGATTTCCTATAGTAGTAAAGCCTGTTACTCATGGTTCAAGTGTAGGATTATCTATAGTTGATAAGAAGGATGATTTTATTAAGGCAGTTGAACTTGCCTTTAATTTTGACAAAAAAGTAATAGTTGAAGAATATATAGAGGGCAGGGAAGTTACTGTGGGGGTATTAAATAATGACGCTTTGCCGGTAATAGAAATTATTCCCAAAAGCAGGTTTTTTGATTATCAGGCAAAATATGAAACAGGGCTGACTGAATATATTGTTCCCGCCAAATTAGATAAGAAGATTATCAGGGAATTACAGCAAAAAGCCCTTATGGCGCATAAGGCGCTGGGATGTTTCAGCTTTTCCAGGGTGGATATGATTCTGAAAAAAAATAATTTTTCTGTTATATTGGAGGTTAATACTATCCCGGGGCTTACTAAAAACAGTTTACTGCCTAAGGCGGCAAAAGCCGCGGGTATAGATTTTAGCCATCTGTGTTTAAAATTAATCAGGATGGCATATGAGAAAGCAAAACAAAAACAGGCTTTATAAAATTATTACGGTTCTAGGCGTAATTTTTCTGATATTATTTGTTGTGATTGTGTATTTGCTGCGCTCGGTAAATAAATCCGGATTTTTTAAAATAAAGAATATTGTAGTCAGGCTTTATGATCCGGTAACTAAGTTTGACTATTTGCTCCCGCCAGACAAGATGGACCTTTCATATTTAAAAGGGCGTGATATTATAAGTATTGATTTGCAGAAAGAACAAGATTATTTATCTCGAGTTTACCCCGGGTATAGAAGGATAAAGCTTGTGAGGATACTTCCCGATAAATTATTTGCTGATTTTTTGGTAAGAAAACCCATTGCTTATGTTAAGCTTTACCGCAAATTTTGTATTGACGATGATTTGGTATTGTTTGATTTTCCTGATCAGGAGGGATTGTCTGACCTGCCGGTTATAATCGGGCTTGAAACAAAAATTTTCGGGCCAAAGCCGGGAACAAAGTATAATTTTAGGGAATTAGCAAGCGCTGTAGAAATTATAATGTATAGCAGCAGGAATAACTACTTAAAAAATATTAGAATTATAAAAATTGATATGAGTGACCTTTCAAACGCTTCATTTTTTTTAGAAGTTCCTGATAATTTAAAAAACCGCCGGAAAAAACCCTGCGCGGATTTTTTCGAGGTTAAAATCGGGCAGGACAGCGTTAATGATAAAATTAATTTATTGTCGAGTTTACTGGCTCAGAGCAAAAACGATTTTGCTGATATAAAATATATTGATTTAAGATTTAAAGAACCCGTAATTAGGCTTAAAGATAATCTATAAGTTTAAGACGTGACAAATCTGTGTAATCATAGGCTAAAATGATTTTTGTGACAGCCTATATAAGTTCGTTAAGGAGGTAATTAGATTCTTTATGTTAAAATTAAATAATTATATATGTGGTTTAGATATAGGTTCTGATAAGATTTCGGCAACTGTCGCCCGGATAAAGAATAAAAAAATCAACAGTCTTTTTTTTGAAACATCCAGCTCTAAGGGAGTCAATAGAGGCGTGATTGTTGATTCAGTGGAGCTAATCGGCCGTATTAGCGGGGTTTTGGAAGATTTGAAATCAAAATCAGGCATTAACATTAAATCCTTATATGTCAATGTTTCAGGCAAGGATATTATCCTTAAACACAGCCATGCGGTCCTGCCGCTGGCGGAAAAAGGCAATAAAGTCATAACTTTTTCAGATATTATAAAGGTAAACGAACAAGCCCGTATTTTAGGCTCGTCTCTTGAAGAAGAGATAATACATAAAATACCGCTTAAATATTCAATAGATTCCGCGAATGATATTTTGCATCCGCTTGGCCTTTACAGCCATCGTCTGGAAGTAGACCTCTATTTAATCTGCGCGAAAATGCCGTTTGTTCATAATCTTACCCGTGTAATAAACCAAGCCGGGTATGAAGTTAAAAATTTATTTTTTTCAGGTTTGGCGGCAAGCAGGGCCGTATTAGGCCAGCAGGCCAAGGAAGGCGTAAATGTAGTTTGTGATATCGGTAAAGACATAACCGAGGTTTTGATATTTAAAGAGGGAAATTTAAAAATAACAGAAATTCTGCCTCTAGGCGGGAATGATTTATCTCTTAAAATTTCTGATGCCTTAAAGATTCCATTTGAACTGGCAGAGGAAGTAAAAAAATCCCATACCAGCATTGGAGATTATGATTCAATTCAGGAAGACAAAGAGATACTGGTCAGGCAAGATAATGTTTATAATCCTATAAAACAAAAATTAATTTCAGAGATACTTACAGTGGAAGCCAAATTAATATGCCAGTCTATAAAACAAGCCATAGAAAAAACTTTGCCCTGCACGCGTATAAATAATTTTACCGTTGTAGGAAGGACAGTGTTATTGGGAGGATTTCTGGAAACATTGGAAGAATCCTTAGGCATTCCGGTTAAACTGGGGCGGATTAACCATCCGGAAATAAATGGGTTGGTTGTCAAAGATGAAGTATTATCCGGGCAAAAATACCTTAGTTATATTATTTCCTTAGGCCTTATTATCAAGGCGTTAGAAACCGAAAACGAATCTTTGTTTAATCAAGCCCATCCCGCAAGAAACTTATTATTCAAAGCCGTCAATAGAGTAAAAGAAGTGTATCAGGAATATTTTTAAACAGTAAAGGAAAGTATATAATAAACCGTAATCCGTAATCAGTAAATCGTAATTTGTAATAAAAGATTGCACAAAATGGGCATTGTTTAAAAAGTGTAACTCAGAAATTACTGATTACGGGTTACGGATTACTGATTATGTTTTTTTTGTTTTTTACTTTTAATTGACCCGCGGGTTTTATTGGGTATAATATTAATCCAGAATTGATAAATTACTATGATAAAGCACTTGTGTCTAAATTATGACAATTGTTATTGTCGGTAAAATGTTTTTGAGATGTCAATAGCGTGTCATTGCGAGGAACGAAGTGACGAAGCAATCTTCCGTCGTTAAGATTGCTTCGCTCCGCTCGCAATGACACTAATTTGGACAGTAATGATGATAAAGGATAACTTATTTGAAGTTAGGCGGCGGATTGAGGCGGTTTGCGCCAAACTTGGCAAGAATCCCGATTTGATAACTATTGTCGGCGTAAGCAAGAACAGGACAGTAGAACAACTGAAGGAGTTAGCAGAGTCAGGTATAGCAGATGTCGGCGAGAATAAAGTCCAAGAAGCTTTATTGAAATATAACCAACTCCTGACTTTCAAACTGCACATGGTTGGCCATCTGCAGACGAATAAAGTAAAAGAAGCGGTAAAAATATTTGATTTGATTCATTCGGTAGACAGCCTTCATCTTGCCGCTGAGATAGATAAACAGGCCTGTCGGATTAACAAAATTCAGGATATCCTGATTGAAGTAAATACTTCGCAAGAAGCGGCTAAATTCGGATTTAAACCTGATGAAGTTATTGGAGCGGTAAAACAAATAGCAGTTTTAGGCAATGTTGATATAAAGGGTTTAATGACTGTCGCGCCTGTTGTTGGCAACCCTGAGCAGGCCCGTCCATTTTTTAAATTATTGCGAGAATTAAGCGGGCAAATAAGCACATTACACGTTACACCTTACACTTTAAACATTCTTTCCATGGGCATGACAGATGATTTTGAAATAGCTATTGAAGAAGGCTCTAATATGGTAAGATTAGGAAGGGTGTTATTTGATGGATAAAGCGCTTAAGAATATAGGTATAATAGGTTTTGGCAATATGGGGCAGGCAATTGCCGGACAGCTTAAAGATGATTATAAGATTTTTGTTTTTGATAAAGATTTAATTAAGCTTCAGAAATCCGCGGGAGTAAATATATCCGCCAGCCCGCGGCAAGTATTAGATAGTGTTAGTGTTGTTATTCTGGCTGTAAAGCCTCAGGATTTCGCTGTTGTTTTAAATGAAATAAAGGATAACGTAAACAATAAATTGATTGTTTCTATTGCCGCGGGGATAACAACAGATTATATAGAAAAGATTTTGGGAGTAGTAAGTGTTATTAGGGTAATGCCGAATATGCCTGTTAGAGTAAATGCTGGAATAAGCTGTTTATGTTCAGGGAAATTCGCCAGCGAAGAAGATTTGGATTTCGTGGAGAACTTGTTTGATTATTTGGGAGAGACTTTAAGGATAGAAGAAAATATGATGAATGCCGCGACAGCAGTTTCAGGAAGCGGCCCGGGGTTTTTTTATGAGCTTATTGAGGGCAGGGATATAAAGGGAATTAAACAATACGCGCAAAAAGAGTTTATCCTTTCTTTAATCTCCGCGGCCGAAGATTCCGGTTTTAATTTAGAACAGGCAAGAATATTGGCGGAAAATACAGCTAAAGGCAGTATCGCAGTGCTTGAGAAGATAAAGATAAGCCCCGCGGAATTAAAAAATCAGGTTGTTTCTAAAGGAGGGACTACTGAGGCTGGGTTAAAAGTTTTGCGCGGCGGTGGTTCTTTGGGAGAAGCAGTTAAGGCCGCGATAAAGCGGGCGGAAGAATTATCTTTTTTGTAGGGATAGAATATTTTTTGTCCGTAAGGGAGCAAAAATGGAAAAAATCGGGATAATCGGCGGCAGTGGTTTATATAAGATTGAGGGGATTAGTAATTTGAAAGAGGTGGCAGTAAGTACTCCTTTTGGCGATCCATCGGATAAATTTATTACCGGAGTATTAGAAGGTAAAGAAGTTGTATTTCTTCCCCGCCATGGAATAGGCCATAGAATTCCTCCTCATCAGATAAATTATCAGGCTAATATTTACGCTATGAAAAAACTTGGCGTGGGCAGGATTATTTCAGTGAGTGCCTGCGGAAGCCTGAGAGAGGATTTTAAGCCTTTGGATTTTGTTATTCCTTATCAATTTGTGGATAGGACAAATCAGGCAAGGAAAATGACTTTTTTTGAAAATGGCATAGTAGCGCATATTGCTTTTTCCGATCCTGTTTGCGTGCAGACAGCAGAGATTGTTGATGAGGCAGTTAGAGACTTAGGAGTTACTGTGCATACAGGAGCTATTTATATTAATATGGAAGGGCCGGCATTTTCAACCCGGGCTGAGTCTGAGTTATACCGTAAATGGGGAATGGATATTATTGGCATGACTAATATGGCTGAAGCGAAGCTTGCTAGAGAAGCGGAGATTTGTTATGTTACTTTAGCGGCGATTACAGATTATGACTGCTGGTATAAGTCTGAAGAATCTGTGACTTTGGAAATGGTTATCCAGAACCTGATGAAAAACGTGGACAATTCAAAAAAAGTAATCAAGAAAATTATAAAAGATATACCTGAGGAAAGAAAATGCGGCTGTGCTTGTGCTTTGAAAGACGCTATTGTTACAGACAGGAAACTTATTACAGATAAAACAAAAAAAGATTTAGATATAATTATAGGAAAATATGGATTATAAAACTACTTTAAATTTACCTAAAACAGAATTTCCCATGAAAGCAGGCCTTCCGAAAAGTGAACCTGTTTTTTTAGAGCAGTGGGTTAAACAGGATATATACCGCCTTATTTTGGAAAAATCAAAAGGAAAGGCAAAGTATATTCTTCATGATGGCCCGCCTTATGCTAACGGCAATATACATATAGGCCACGCTTTAAATAAAATCCTGAAAGATATAATAATAAAATATAAAACCATGCAGGGCTATAGTTCCAGTTATGTTCCGGGATGGGATTGCCACGGCCTGCCTGTTGAGCATCAGCTATTTAAAGAGTTAGGGATAAATAAATACCAAATCGGGCAGGTGGAATTCAGGCAAAAAGCTTATGAGTATGCTTTGAGATTTGTTAATACCCAGAAAGAACAATTCAAAAGGCTGGGTATTTTTGGCGATTGGGATAATCCTTATTTAACTTTGTTGCCGGAATATGAAGAAAGTATTGTTGTTTCTTTGGCGGAATTGGTTAAGAAAGGCTATGTATACAGGGGATTAAAACCGGTTAATTGGTGCGTGAAGTGTGAGACTGCTCTTGCTGAAGCTGAAGTTGAATATGAAAACCATGTGTCGCCGTCTATATTTGTTAAATTCAGGCTGGATGAAAATAAAGATTATGGCAAAGACAGTTTTTTGGTGATTTGGACAACTACTCCCTGGACGTTGATTGCCAATGTCGCGGTTGCCGTGCATCCTGATTTTGAATATTATTATTTGAAAACTGATAGAGGTAATTTTATTGCCGCTAAGGATTTATTTCTTAATGTTTTGTCTCTTTCAGGGATAGAAAAATATGAAATAGTAAAGGAAATTAAAGGCAGGGATTTAGAGGGATTGGTTTATACTCATCCTTTTGAGTTAAGGAAAGGCCGCGTGGTTTTAGCGGATTATGTTTCCAGAGAAGACGGAAGCGGACTGGTGCATACTGCTCCCGGGCATGGCAATGAAGATTATATGACCGCTATAAAATATAAATTGGATATTATAATGCCGGTTGATGCCAAAGGAAATTTTGATTCCAGTGCCGGAGAATTCAGAGGGCTTAATGTTTATAATGCTAATGAAGCCATTTTAGAAAAATTACAGCAGATAGGCTTGTTGCTCTGGGCGGGAAAAATAGAACATTCTTATCCGCATTGCTGGAGATGTAAAAAACCGGTTATCTTTAGGGCGACAAAACAGTGGTTCTTAAATATAAGCCATGGCGATTTAAGGAATAAACTTCTTGAGGTTATCAGGAAGGATATACGTTGGATTCCTGAATCGGGAAAAGAAAGAATTTCCGCGATGGTTGAATCACGGCCTGACTGGTGCCTTTCCAGGCAGAGGTATTGGGGAGTTCCTATACCTTCTTTAGTATGCAAGAAGTGTAATGAGGAATTTCTTGATTATTCTTTTATTATGAAGTTCGCTGAGTTTGTTGTAAAAGAAGGTTCTGATTGCTGGTTTAAGAGGGATGTTAAAGATTTTATATCTGGAAATATTGAATGCCCTTATTGTAAATCCTCGGAGTTTTCTAAAGGCGCAGATATTCTTGACGTATGGTTTGACTCAGGAGTAAGCAATCAGGCTGTGCTTAAAAAAAGAAAAGACTTGGAGTTTCCCAGCGCGTTATATCTTGAAGGCTCTGACCAGCATAGAGGATGGTTTCAGTCTTCGTTAATACCTTCAATGTGCATAGAGGGCGTGCCGCCTTTTAAAAGCGTGCTTACGCATGGCTTTGTGGTTGACGGCCAAGGCAGAAAAATGTCTAAATCCATGGGCAATGTTATTTCCCCTTTGGATATTATTAAAAATTCTGGCGCGGATATTTTAAGGCTTTGGGTAGCTTCCAGTGATTATAATGAGGACATAAGGATTTCTCCGGTAATACTAACCCGCTTGTCTGAGGCATACCGTAAAATAAGAAATACTGCCCGGTTTATTTTAAGCAATCTGTATGATTTTAATCCGGACACAGATAAAATAAAGTATGAAAGCCTGAAGAATATAGATAAATGGATTTTAAAGCGTTTGGAAAAAGTGCTGGAGGTAAAAATAAATAAGGCTTATGAAGATTTTGAATTTCATAAGGCCTATAAAGGTATCTATGATTTTTGTAATGAAGATTTATCTATGTATTATTTGGATATGGTAAAAGGAAGGCTCTATACTTACGCGGCAAATTCTTTGCAGCGCAGGTCAGCTCAGACCGCGATGTATGAAGTTCTCAATATACTCACAAGGATTATGTCGCCTGTTTTATCATTTACAGCTGAAGAAATCTGGCAGTATATGCCTAAAGAGGCTAAATATAAAACCGCAGCCAGCGTACATTTGCTTGACTGGCCGCAGATCGATCCTGTTTTTGCCCAGCTAAATTTGCCTGAGCAAGATAGTATTGAGGCGAAATTAGATTTGATAATAAGTTTAATCCCTGATGTTGCCAAGGCATTGGAATCAAGGCGTTGTGAAGGGCTTATCGGCAGTTCTTTTGACGCGAAAATAAATCTATTGACAAATAATGAAATCCGTTATAATTATTTAACGGCTTTTAAACAGGATTTATGCGAAATATTTAAAGTTTCACAAGTGGAAGTTAAAAAAGGGGAATTTACCGGCGCTGATTTGATTTCGAGTCCGGTCTGCCCTGAAATATCCATAAAAGTTGTTAAAGCAGAAGGAGATAAATGCCAGCGCTGCTGGAATTATTCTTTTTCTGTGGGAGAAAATAAAGAACATCCTTTTATCTGTCAGAATTGTTTAGAAGCCATAGGAGGGAAATAAATTGAAGAAAAAACTTAATAAAAAAGATTTAACCGTTTTTAAAAAAATAATCATCAACAAAAAAGAAGAAGTATTAGATGATATAAAGCATATTTCCGAAGATACCTTAAAAAAATCCCAGAAGGAAGCATCAGGAGACATATCCGGCTATACTTATCATATGGCTGATGTGGCGACTGATTCTTATGACCGTGAGTTTTCTTTGGGGATTGCTTCTAATGACAGAGAATTATTATATGAATTAGATGACGCGTTAAAGAGGATAGAAGACGGCACTTTTGGTATATGTGAAGATTGTAAAATTATTATTGCTAAAACCAGATTAAAGGCAGTCCCTCAGGCGCGTTTTTGCATTAAATGCCAGGAGAAAAGAGAAAAGAAATAGCCTGATGATTTTTTTAATCGTCCTGATTATTCTCTTTTTTGACCGTTTAACAAAAATACTTGCCACTAAAAACCTTTCCTTATCAGAATCTTACCCTCTAATAAAAGGGTATTTTCATTTAACCCTTGCGCATAACCGCGGCGCGGCTTTTGGCATATTAAAGAACCATTTGTATTTATTTGTATTAACTTCCGTTATTGCTATTGTCCTTATTTTTCTAGATTTGCATAAGCACAGGCATAAAAAGATTTCTTTGTATAGCTTGTCTCTTGCCCTTATCTTGAGCGGCGCGATAGGGAATTTAATAGACAGGCTGTATTTTGGCTATGTTATTGATTTTTTAGATTTCCGTATCTGGCCGGTATTTAATGTCGCTGACAGCGCGATAACTGTTGGAGCAATATTGTTAGGATGGAGTATAATAACAAATGATAAATCACAAGTCAGTAGGGACCCCGCCAATTCGTGGTCCGTTAAAAGCCATTGAATTATGTTTCCAATAATTTTCCAAATCGGGCCTTTCAAAATTTATTCTTACGGGTTTATGCTTGTTATCGCTTTTCTTGTTGCCGCGAGGCTTGTTTCATCTGAAGCGAAAAGGCAGGCTGTAAATCCTGAAATAATTTATAATTTTTTATTTATAGTGTTTATTTGCGGTATATTGGGCTCGCGTATTTTTTTTATAATAGAAAATATAAAGTATTATTGGGTTAATCCTCTCGAAATAATAATGCTGCAGAATGGGGGGCTGTCATGGTTTGGCGGTTTCATTTTGGGAAGCACCTGCGGGGTTATTTATTTAAAAAAGAAAAAATTGTCGGTTATAAAAACTCTGGATTTAGTGATGCCTTATGTCGCATTAGCGCAGGCCATAGGTAGAATCGGCTGCCTGCTTAACGGTTGTTGTTATGGTAAAATATCATCGTTTGGCGTTTATTTTCCGGCGCATAAACATTTCTTAATTCCCACACAGATTTATTCTTCATTGTTACTGTTGCTGATTTTTGTTGTTTTAAGAATTATGCAGGAGAAGAAGAGGCCAGTGGGAGAAATATTTTTTATGTATTTATTTTTGTATGCTATTAAAAGGTTTTTTATTGAATTCTGGCGGGCTGATAATCCGGTAATCCTTTGGAGCCTTACGCTTTTTCAGATTTTAAGTATAATAATGTTTGTTACAGCTTTTTTGGCTTTGATGATAATCAGGATAAGAGTAAAGAAATCATGAAAGAATATATATTAAAGGTATTGCCTGAAAATTCTAATAAGAGGATTGATATATTCCTGATGGATTTTTTTAAACACCAAGACCCGGGAGTTTCCCGGACTTTTATACAATCTTTGATTGAAAGCGGGAATGTTTTTTTAAATGGTGAGCCTATAAAGAAAACTCATTATAAAGTGAAAGCAGAAGAGGAAATAAAAATAATATTTGAAGATAAAAAGCGGGGAGCCAATAAACCAGAAGATATACCTTTGGAAATAATTTATGAAGATGGGGATATTGTTATAATTAATAAACAAATAGGCTTAGTCAGCCATCCTGCCCCGGGAAATTATGAGCATACACTGGTAAATGCTTTGTTATATAAAATAGGGGATTTATCAGATATTAGTCCGGACAGGCAGGGTATTGTCCATAGGTTGGATAAAGATACTTCAGGTTTGTTAGTTGCCGCCAAGAATAACGCCGCCCATTTAAATTTAGCCAAACAATTTGCTGAACATACTATTAAGCGTAAATATATAGCTTTGGTCAGCGGTAAAATGGAATTTGATGAAAATATTATTGAAATGCCGATAGGCAGGCATCCTATAAAAAGAAAAAATATGGCTGTTGGTTTTGGAAAAAATACTAGATATGCCAAAACCCTTTATCGCACCTTAAAACGCGGTGATAAATTCAGTTTAGTAGAACTGGAGCCTTTTACCGGCAGGACACACCAGTTGAGAGTACATCTTGCTTTTATCGGGCATCCTATTTTAGGCTATAAAAAATACGGGAAAAATAATAAATTTAAACGGCTGGCGTTACATGCTAAATCTATAGGTTTTATTCATCCGTCTTCAGGTAAGTATGTAGAATTTTCTACTGATATGCCAGAAGAATTTAAACAGTTTTTGGATAGCGGGGTATAATCAGCTAAAATATGTAAAATATGCTAAAATAAATCTTGATTTTTGGTTAAGGAGTGTTATACTAACAACTTAAAGTTGAAAGAGTTACGGTTTTTTAAGCAAGTTTCTCGCGGGCTTTATAGAAAAATATATTTTTTCAAGAAAGATACTTTAAATAATAGTTTTAAGTTGTTTTTTTAGTAATTATACCTTGAAAAAAAGGAGGAGAAAAATGGTAAATAATAAAGCTAAAGCCCCTGTAATTGTCTTAATTATATTATTAATAATTTCTATAAGCCTGGCAGGCACAGCATTTTATTCTTTACAGAAGGAACAAACAAAAACTTTGGCTCTTCAACAGGATTTAGGAGATTTAAAAGCAAAGCACAAGATAGTTGAAAAGAAACTACAGGATGCCCAGAATTCTATTCCGGAATTAGAGGCGCAGCTGAGAAATAGTAATACTTTAATAACTGAATTAAAAACCAAATTAGAATCTGAGAAAAATGAGTCTGGAAAAATCCTTAGTGAGAAAGAAAGGATTCAGTCTGATTTAGAACAGCAGAAAAAATTGCGCAGTGAATTGGAAAATAGGTATCTTAAAATTTTCCAACAAAACAAAAAAATTCAGCAGCAGGTAGAAGAATTAATTTCTCAAAAGAATGAATTAGAGAAAAAGCTTGAGGATATCGGAACTAAAGCAGAAGGCATTGAACTGGGTAAGATTGTTGTTGGCCTTGAAGATGAAGAAAATGTAAGAATAGAAGAAGTATTTGAAGGAAAGATAACGGTTGAGGAACAACAGGAAGAGCCGGTTGTTGAAGAAGAAGTAAAGGAAGTCGAAGTAGTTAAAGAAGAACCAGTAATCGTAGTCGAGGAAGAAGTTAGGTTGGAAGGCAAGGTTTTGGTAGTAAATAAAGATTATGATTTTGCTGTGATTGATATAGGCAGTAGTGATGGGGTAAAATTAGACGATATTTTTTCCGTATATCAGCAGGATAATAAAAATCTTAGCAAGAAGAGATATATAGGAGATTTGAAGATAGAAAAGGTTCATGAATCTATGTCAGCGGCTGGTTTTGTGAATAATAGAGCAAAAAACAAGATTAATGAAGGTGATATAGTTATTTTGAAAAAGAAATGAAGTGTTTTTTAATAAAACCTGCCTGTTGTGTAAAAGGTGAAATAAGTCTTTTAGGAGATAAATCAATAGCACACCGCGCGATAATCTTAAGCGCGCTTACTTCCGGTAGAACAAGAATTGATAATTTCCCTGCCAACCAAGACTGCCTTTTTACTGCCAAGGCTTTTGAACAGCTGGGAGTAAAAATAACCTATAATTTTAGTAAACATACCTCTGAAACGGGCAATATTATTGTTTCTGGCGTAGGTATACAGGGGTTAATTAAACCAAGAGGTGCTATTTTTGCAGGAGATTCAGGTACTACTTTAAGAGTCATCTTAGGTGTATTATCGGGTCAGAATTTTAGTGTTCATTTATCTGCAGGAAAATTTCTTTCAAAACGTCCGATGAAAAGAGTTATTTTTCCTTTAAGGATGATGGGGGCGAAAATAAGCGCAAAGACTAAAGGCCAAAATAAAAAAATAGAAGAATACCCTCCTATAATAATCCGGGGCGGCGCACTTAAATCTATTACTTATAAGATGTCGGTTGCTTCAGCACAGGTAAAGTCAGCAATTTTATTGGCTGGGCTTTATGCTAAGGGAACAACACGAGTAATTGAAAAATTTAAGACACGTGATCATACGGAAAGAATGTTAAAACTGTTTAAAGCCGATATAAAAACAGCGAATAATACAGTTTCTTTGACCGCGGGTAAAAATTTAGTTTCACCGGGAAAGATATATGTCCCGGGAGATATTTCCTCAGCAAGTTTTTTTATGGTGCTGGCAGCAGTATCTGATGCTTCAAGAATTATTATTAAAAATGTAAGTATAAATCCTACCCGTTCAGGAATAATTAATGTTTTAAAAAGAATGGGAGCAGATATTAAAATTATATGTAGGGACCCCGCCAAGGCGGGCTCCGTTATCAGCAGTGAACCTATGGGGGATATTGAAATAAAAAATAGTAAATTAATAGGGACAATAATTCGCAAAGAAGAAATCCCTTCGTTAATAGACGAATTGCCTGTTTTGATGGTAGCTGCCTGTTTTGCTAAAGGCAGGACTATTTTAGAAGGAGTGGGAGAGCTTCGCCTGAAAGAAACAGATAGGATTAAGTCTATGTCGGTAAATTTGGCAAAGATGGGTGCGGATATTAGTATTATAAATAAAGCTAAAAATGAAAATGTTGTTATACGCGGAACTGGCAGGCTTAATGGCGCTAAAGTCCAAAGTTTTTCTGACCACCGGACGGCAATGAGCATGATTGTTGCGGGCCTTTGTTCTAAAGGGGTTACTAAAATTGATGATATAAGTTGTATAAAAAAATCTTTCCCAAATTTTATAAAGATATTAAATAGAATAGTAAAATATTCGTAAGTCTGTTGCCTAACAGCAATAGACTTGATTACAGAGATTAAAAATAAGATTACGCTGATTAAGTCTCGACAAAACAAATCTCTGTAATCTTTTAGAAATCGTTGTAATCAAGTTTTTTCCAATTGGAGACTGTTGCAAAACTCTATTTCTGTCATCCTGCGCGAAAGCGCAGGATCTATTATCGACGATAAAATTTTTATAGATTCTGCGGTCAAGCCCTCGGCTTCGCCGCGAGGCGAGCCGCAGAATGACAAATTTGAGGTAT
>JBDRLG010000077.1:0-50638 GCA_043813255.1 Candidatus Omnitrophota bacterium | reverse complement strand
ATAACGGCCGAGCTAAGCGAATTGCGTATAATAAGCGGAGCCCCGATTTATCGGGGCGCAGCGTTTATGCGCAATTTCGCTTCAGCGAGTTGTTGGCGTGTCGCGATCAAGCGCGCAGGCAACCATTAGGCAGAGCAATACTGCTATTCGCGGGATAAGCAACAACTCGTTGAAGGAAGCGACAGCTTAGCTCGGCCGTTGCCGTGGCGCGCAGCGGCACGGCAACAATTAATATACGCAATGCGTAATTTCTGGCTTATTCCCGCGTTTTTAAAAAAATATCCCTAATTTTTACAAAAATTAAAGGATTTTTATTGTTTTATTTCGTATTTTCTATGTAATATCAGAAAAAACGAAATCCGTATATTCCAAGAAAATCGCCTTTGAGATAAAAAACTACCTAATTTATGCTTAAATTAACACACCGTATTTTTTAATTTCTTGGGAAAGAATACTATAGCGGTCATCTATGCCTTGAGGGAAAAAAGGCAAAGAAATTAAATATATTATTACGGGCGCAAGATATTGCGCCCCTACGATGTTTACCAAATATATTTTTTAATGCAATTATAATTTCCTGGCTATCTTCTCAACGGTATAAGCTTCAATAATATCACCTTCTTGAAGACTGTCAAAACCAGACAAAGTCAAACCGCATTCAAAACCTTCAGTTACTTCACGTACATCATCTTTAAAACGTTTTAGATTAGAAAGGCTGCCTTCAAATATAACTTCACCGTTACGTACCAGGCTCACAGGGGTGGAACGAGTAATCTTTCCTTTAGAAACATAACAGCCGGCTACTGTCCCTGAAGTTGACAGCTTGAACATCTTCCTTACTTCTACTTTTCCCAAAAAGTTCCTTTTTAACTTAGGCTCAAGCATGCCTTCAATTGCCGCTTTTATCTCATTAGCCAATTCGTAAATAATATTATATAGTTTAACTTCTATGCCTTCTTTAGCAATGGATTCTTTTGCCAAATCATCACAAACCACATTAAAACCCAAGATTAAAGCATCTGAAGCTACCGCTAATATTACATCTGAAGAATTTATATTGCCTACTCCCGCGTGAATAATATTTAGCTTTATCTCTGAAACATTAAGTTTATCTAAAGTCTGTTTAATTGCTTCAAGAGACCCTTGAACATCGGATTTAATTATAATTTTCAATTCCTTAATCTTGCCTTCTTTTATCTGAGCATGTAATTCTTCCAAACTTATTTTTTTAGCTGTTTTTATCTGAGAAAGCCTTTCTTTCTCCTGTCGATGTTGAGCTATCTCTTTGGCCTGTTTTTCATCTGCAATAACAAAAAACTGCTCTCCGGCTGAAGGCACTCCGGATAGGCCTAATATTTCAACAGGAATAGTCGGCCCGGCGCTTGTAACAGAATGGCCGTGGTCATTAAACATAGCCCTTATTTTACCGTAATAATTACCTACAATTATATTTTCATTTAAATTTAATGTGCCGTTTTGTACAAGCAAAGTTGCTACAGGTCCTCTTCCTTTACTAACTTTTGCCTCTATTACCACTCCTTTAGCTAATCTTTCTGGATTTGCTCTCAGCTCTAGCATCTGGGCTTCAAGCAATATCATCTCTAATAAATTATCTATACCATCTCCTGTTTTTGCTGAAACAGGCACTGTTATAATCTTTCCTCCCCAATCTTCACTCATTAAATTCATTCCCGAAAGCTGTTTTTTAACCCTATCTATATCTGCCTGCGGCTTGTCTATTTTGTTGATAGCTACTATTATAGAAACTCCCGCCGCGCGCGCGTGATCAATTGCTTCAACTGTCTGAGGCATAATGCCGTCGTCAGCCGCCACAACTAAAACCACTATATCGGTAATTTTAGCTCCCCGTGACCTCATAGCGGTAAACGCTTCATGGCCCGGAGTATCCAAAAAAGTAATCTCTCCATGCTCAAGGCTAACCCTGTAAGCGCCGATATGCTGAGTAATACCTCCATGCTCTTCATCTACAACTTTACTCTTTCTTATCATATCCAAAAGAGAAGTTTTTCCATGATCAACATGCCCCATCAAGGTTACAATCGGAGCTCTAAAGATTAAATCTTCAGCTTTATCAGGTATCTGATGAGCATGCAGAAGAAATTCTTCCTGCCCTAAAGCCTTTTTTAATTTATAGCCGAATTTGGCGCAAACCGACTCAACAACAGCCTCATCTAATGTTTGATTAAGCCCTGCCATAACTCTTGATTCCATAAGAAACTTAATTACGGTGGAAGATTTTTCCTGAAGTTTTATTGCTAAATCTTTCACAGTAATCGGCAATTCTAATTCCAATTCCTTTACCTGTTCCTGTTCTTTAACAACAGGCTCTTCTTTTACCAGAGGAATTTCTTTTTTTTCTTCAACTACCTGTTGCGCAGGATGATTAACTTCTTTTTTATGTGGCGTCTTCTTTTCTTCTTTAGGAATAGCTACCGGCTCTTGAATTTCTTCTTTAATTTCTGCTTCCGTGACAGGAACAATGCCTTTTTTATGAATATCATTTTCCTTATGCAAAACCTTACGCCGCGGATTGACTGCCTTAGCAGGCTTTTCAACAGAAACAGCCGCCTTAACAGCTGTTTTTTTAACTGCCTTTAACGGCTTTTTCTCTTTTTTAACAGCTTTTTCTTTTGGCACTGCCTTGACTTTTTTCTTAATATCAGTTTTTTCTTTTTTAGTATCTTTCATAATTATTTTTTCTTATAATTTTGTGCTTCTTCTATTATTTTTTCAGCCTTTTTTTGTCCAATCCCCTTTATTTCCACTAATCCTTCCACACCTGCTTTAAGAATATCATCAATTGTGTTTAATCCGGATTCTTTCAGGCTCAAAAGAGTTTTCTCTCCTATACCGGAAAGTTCTTCAATATCAGATGATACTACCTCTTGTTTTTCTTCCTGCTTTTCCGGCTCCTTAGCTTCCTTCTTCGCTGCTTCAGCCGCAAGCCCTGTTTTAGTGCGGATATCAAGTTCCCATCCTAAAAGCCGAGAAGCTAAGCGCACATTCTGGCCATGTTTACCAATAGCAAGCGATAATTGGCTGTCATCAACAATAACCTCTGCTTTTAAATTATCTTTATCGAGTTTTATTTCACTGATTTCAGCAGGGGAAAGAGCGGCCTTTATATATTCTTTGATATCCTCGTTGTAACGCACAATATCAATTTTCTCCCCGTACAACTCATTGACTATATTCCGGACACGATTACCTCTCATGCCTACGCAGGCTCCCACGGAATCTACTTTGTCATTTTTAGACCAAACCGCGATTTTAGTACGCTCTCCTGCCTGCCGGGCTATGGATTTTATTTCCACAATTCCATCATATATCTCAGGAACTTCCAGTTCAAATAGTTTCTTAATCAGATTCGGATGCGATCTTGTTAAAATAATCTGAATCCCGCGGTTATCCCTTTTAACTTCTGAAACATAAGCGCGTATACGCTGCCCCTGTTTAAACTCTTCTTTAGGCGACTGTTCCTGACGGGGGATAATACCTTCAGCTTTACCTAAAAGGTCTACAATAATATTTCCCTTTTCAAACCGGTATACTACTCCAGAGACAATTTCTCCTATTTTATGCTGAAATTCTTCATATACTACTTCTTTCTCCGCCTCTCTTATTTTCTGGATTATTACCTGCCTTGCGGTAGAAGCTGCTATACGGCCAAAATCCATTGAAGTAATTTCTTTATCATCTTTAAACGCCCTGATTTTTCCAGTGGCTTTATCCATTTCAACCCGCAATTCTTCTCCAGGCTTAACATCAATGACTTTACGCACAGCTGATAAAAGCGCGCTTTCCACTGCGGCGATTAAAACTTCTTTTTTAATCCCTTTTTCTCTTTCCATTTGTTCAAGTATTGCTAATAATTCCTGACTCATCTTAACCTTTCCATGTATAAGACTTAAATCTTATAACTTTTCATATAATCTGCTTTGCCTTATTAATTATAGACAAAGGTATTAATAAATTACCATCTTTGTTTTCAATAACTACCGCTTCATCCTGGACATCAATTACCACCCCTTCTTGTTCTATTTTACCATTTATTTGCTCTCTTAGGAAGAACTTTACATTTTTATTTTTATTTATGCATCTCAAAAAATCACCTTTTGTTTTTAGCGGCCTGTCTAATCCCGGAGAGAATACCTCCAAAATAAACCTACCCTGAAGAATTTCATTATTTTCAAGCACAGCGCCTATTTTTTGGTTTAATCTGGCGCAATCCCCAAGGTTTATCCCCCCTTCTTTTTTATCCACTAATAACCTGACTAAAGATGTATCTCCGGTCCTTACAAAATTAAGTTCAATCAATTCTAAGCCTTCTTCTTCAAGAGAAGGCATCACTATTTTCTTTAATTCTTCTGTAGATGTTTTGTAGTCCATTTTTTTAGGCACCATGGCGGGCGGACACAAGGACCGCCCCTACTTTATTTAAATATCTTTTTTGCGGGAGGACGCAAGGCCCTCCCCTACTTTATTTAAAAGATCTTCTTTATCGGCAAAAATTACTTCTTTTGTCCGGCGTATTTTTATCTCTATCTTATGGTCTTTTAAAGTATTTTTGCCTATTATTATAATAACCGGTATGCCAATCAAATCGGCATCTTTAAATTTTACCCCTGCCCGCTCATCCCGATCATCAAAAATCGTTTCAATACAATTATCTTCAAGCTTCTTATATATTTCTAACGCATAATCCATTATTTGCGCGTTAGTAACATCCAAAGGCAGAATAATAACTTTATATGGGCTGATTTCCATAGGCCAAATAATGCCTTGTTCATCATGGTTCTGCTCTATAATAGCCGCTATCAGCCGCGAAACCCCTATACCGTAACAACCCATGATAATAGGGTTAAGTTTACCCTGCGCGTCTAAAAATTTCGCTTCTAATAACGAAGTATACTTTGTACCAAGCTTAAAAATATGGCCGACTTCAATAGTATTTAATTTCTTCATCATCGCATGGCATTTGGGGCAATCCACTGTTTGCTCAGGAACGAAAGTCTTGGTAAATCTACATTTTTCACAAGTTAATACCGTATCCTCGCCGCTTGAGGCAGGCACCATGAATTCATGAGAAACTTTGCCGCCCATTACTCCGGAATCCGCTTCCTGAATCAAAAAATCCAAACCGCATTTTTTAAATATCTTAATATAAGCATCATACATAGACTGGTAATTCTTATCAAGGCCCTCTTCATCTTTATCAAAGCTATAGGCGTCTTTCATAATAAATTCACAAGACCTGACTACTCCAAAACGCGGGCGTATTTCATCCCTGAATTTTGTCTGTATCTGATACAATATAAACGGCAGCTGTTTATATGAATTCACGTAACTTTTTACTACTTCTGTAATTATTTCTTCATGTGTGGGCCCCAGGCAAATATTTCTTCCTCTGCGGTCAGAAAACCTGATCATGACCTCGCCCATATCCTTATCTCTGCCTGTCTTCAGCCATAATTCCAACGGTTGAAGAGCTGGAAGCAATAACTCTGAAGCCCCCTTATTATTCAGCTCCTGACGGATAATAGTTTCAATATTATTCAATACCTTAAGCCCCAGTGGAAGATAAGAATAAACTCCCGCCAAAAGCATACGTATAAACCCGCCGCGCAGCATTAGTTTATGACTGACAGATTCAGCCTCTTGAGGGTCTTGTTTTAAAGTCGGTATAAAAGCTTTTGTCCATAACATAAATCTACCCTTTGTTAAATATCTCCACTGACAGATCTATCCCGGATTTTTTGAATAAAGGATAGCATACGGGAATTATTCCTGTAGCCTTCCAACTGCCTCTAACACTGCCATCTTCATTAATACCTTCAATATCATATACAAAAATATCTTCCAGCACAGCCTGATTATCTTTAATACCGTTGACTTGCGTAACGCGCGTTATTTTTCTTGAACCATCCATAAGCTGTTCCTGCTGAACAATAAAATTAATAACACTGCCTATTTGACGGTGTATTGCTTCTAAACTAATCGGGATACCTGAACTTACAATCATTGTTTCCAAACGGTATATAACATCCTGCGGAGAATTAGCATGGATTACCGCCAAAGACCCTTTGTGCCCGGAACATATTGCCTGAAGCATATCCAAAGCCTCAGCTCCTCTTATCTCTCCCATAATAATTCTATCCGGCCTCATACGCAGGGAATTTTTGAATAACTCCCTTATAGTCACCTCGCCTCTTCCTTCAATATTAGCCTGCCGGGCTTCAAGCCTTACTACATGGTCCTGGCTCAAGCATAACTCCGCTGTATCTTCAATAGTAACAATCCTTTCATCATTAGGGATATACGAGGACAATACATTCAAAGTCGTAGTCTTGCCGGCTCCCGTAGCGCCGGAAAAAATGATATCTATTTTAGACTTGATCGCCGCTATTAACAAATCTCCTATACGCCTGTCTAAAGTACCAAAATTTATCAGATCTTCCACTGACTTTATTCCCTTTAAAAATTTTCTGATAGTCAAAACAGGGCCGTTTAATGCCAATGGAGGTATAACAATATTCACTCTTGAACCGTCTTTTAGTGAAACTTCCGTATAAGCATATGATTCATCCACCCGCCTTCGCGTAGGAGATAATATTTTATATATTAAACTCATTAACTGAGTTTCATCATCAAAAGTTATATCGGTAAGTTCTGTTTTATTTAAACGTTCCACATAAACCCGATCTATGCCATTAATCATTATTTCCGTGATTTTCGGGTCTTTAAGGGCCTCTTCTATCGGCCCAAAACCCGTAAATTCGGAAAACATCTCATTTGCTATTTTACTTTTGTCTTTTTCCGGTAAATCTAAATGCTCTTTATGAATAAATTCATCTATTAGACGGCTGATTGTATTTTTAAATTCCGCTTCGCCTTCTTCTTTAGCACTGACTAAATTCAGGTTTTTGGAAAAGAGATATCTTCTTATTTTATTTTTTATATCTTTTTTCATCTAAAAATCTCCATTTTATCTCTTTTAATAATACCCTCACGCAATCACCGTAAGCTATTTTTCTTACTGGCTTGCCTTTTTTAAATAATAATCCCTGTTTTTTTCCAAAAGCAATCCCTATATCCGCGTCTTTAGCCTCTCCCGGGCCATTAACTACACAGCCCATTACCGCCAATTTAATTGGCCGAGTCCATAGTCCATAGTCCATAGTCCATAGTTTTTTTTCTAATTCTTTAACTATTTTTATTAAATCTACTTCGCATCTGCCGCAGGTGGGACAGCTTATAATCTCCGGGCCAAAATTACGCAACTCCAAAGATTTTAAAATAGCCTTTGCCGCTTCAACTTCCTTTTCCGGTGAATCTGTAAGAGATATTCTTATTGTATCGCCTATGCCTTCTGATAACAAACTGCCAATGGCTATACTGGACTTTATAACCCCTTCAAAAGGCAGGCCGGAAGCTGTAACGCCTAAATGCAAAGGGTAATCACAGCGTTTAGCAAACTTGCGGTACGCATCTATTGTATCTAAAATATTAGATGCCTTTAAAGAAACTACAATGTCATAAAATCCCGCGCTTTCCATAATTTTTATATAGTCCAAAGCGCTTTTACACATATGCTCCGCGATATTATTCTTACTGCCTGAAGAAACAATTTTAGGTAACGAACCTGAATTTAACCCCACTCTTATAGGGATAGAACGCTTTTTCGCGGCTTTAACAACTTCTAAAACCTGATCTTTTTTATAAATATTCCCCGGGTTAAGCCTGACCTTATCAACCCCGCTGTTGATAGACTGTAAAGCCAGCTGCCAGTCAAAATGTATATCTGCTACAAGCGGGATACGAGTTTTTTTCTTAATTATTTTTAGGCTTTGCGCGTCCGCGCTATCTTTAACGGCTAAACGCACTATTTCACAGCCTGCGCTTTCCAATTGTTTTATCTGTTTAACGGCGTTTACCACATCAGAAGTTTTGACTTTAACCATAGACTGAATGGCAATTGGGAAATTTCCTCCAATACGCAGATTGCCAATCTTAACTACTCTGGTTTTACGCCTTAATATCTTCATCCTCTAATTCCCTATCATCTTCGATATCTTACTGCCAAACAGCCGGACTATATCATTATAAGTAACAAACAACGCTAATAAAATTATCAACGACATGCCAAACTGCATAATAAAATTATCCGCCTTAACGCTCAAGCTTTTACCTCTTATTTTTTCTATTACGAGTAACAATATATGCCCTCCATCTAATACGGGAAGCGGCAAAAGATTAAATATCGCAAGGCTTATACTTAAAACCGCCATAAGATGTAATACCGCGATTAAGCCGATTTTGGCAGCTTTGGAAGTAACAAAGAAAATTCCCAACGGGCCGGTTACAGATTCTTTCATAGATAATTTTCCTGTAATCATCTGCCAAAGTCCGCTGTAAGTTAAAGTTGTTAAATCCCATGTTTTTTTAATGCTTAAGGTAAAAGAATTAAATATCCCATACCTTACTTTTACAAGTTCATTTTCATCAGGTTTTATGCCTAATAAACCCACACTGTGCTTTTTACCCAAAGGATCATTAAAATCTCTTGTTTCAATATTTACATCAAGAGGTAACTCTTTGTCCCCCCGTAAAATAATAAGTTTGGCTTTGTCTCCTTTAGGCTTTACTTGTATACTTGCCTGTAATTCCTCCCAAGAATTCAGTTTTTTACCATCCACGGAAATAATCCTGTCTCCTGCCTGAATGCCTGCTTTCTCAGCCCCCATGCCTTCTACTAAACCGCCGACCTTATTGCTGAAAGACGGGTATCCCATCATAAAAATCAGCCAAAAAAACAAAATTCCCAAAACATAATTCAATAACGGGCCAAAAAATACTATAGCCGCGCGTTTACCCGGAGGCTTGCTTAAATATTCACCGCTTTCGCCTTTAAAATCCTGCGCGTTATCTCCAGCCATTTTTACATAACCACCTAAAGGAAAGGCGTTAATGGTATATTCGGTTTCATCCTTTTTTTTGCGTAATAATACAGGGCCGAATCCCAAAGAGAATCTTTCAACTTTTACGCCCACTTTTTTGGCAACAATAAAGTGACCGAATTCATGGACTAATATTAATATACCTAATACAACCAAAAAAACAATTATTGAAAACATATGTTTACCCTCTCGTATAATTAATTAACTACTCCTGCCTACCGGCAGGCAGGCACAACTCACTAATTGAATTACACTTTTGATTTTTTCCGCCAAAGGCGGACCCGCCTCCGGCGGGGATTTTTAATTTATCATTTCACGCGCTGTTTTTCTCGCCCATAAGTCAGCTTCAAAAATTCGCCCTAAATCAGGTGTTTTATAATTCTTGTGCTTATCCATAACCTTTTCTATAATTTTAGCTATAGAACTAAAACCTGTATTTTTACGCAAAAATTCTTCAACACAAACTTCATTTGCCGCGTTTAATACGCATGGCATAGTCCCGCCTTCAAATGCCGCCTGATAAGCCAGTTTTAAACATCTAAATTTATTAAAATCCGGGCGTTCAAAGTTAAGTTGTTTTAATTCAAAAAAATCCAATGGCTTTAGCCTGTTTGCCAGCCTTTGCGGATAGGAAAGCGCATATTGTATAGGAATACGCATATCAGTAATTGATAATTGCGCTATTATTGCTCCATCCGTATACTCAACCATAGAATGAATTATAGACTCAGGATGTATAATTATTTTTATCTTTTCAGCAGGCAGATCAAATAAATACATCGTCTCCAAAAGCTCTAATCCTTTATTCATAAGAGTAGCTGAATCTATAGTTATTTTTTTGCCCATCTTCCAACGAGGATGCTTTAAAGCTTTTTCCACGGTAATTTTATTAAGCTCTTGCCCACTTAAGCCCCTAAACGGGCCACCTGACGCAGTAAGATAAATATTTTTTATATTTTTCTTATCTTCTCCCTGAAGGCACTGCCAGATCGCTGATTCTTCGCTATCCACAGGAATAATATTCACATTTTTTCTTCTGGCCTTTTCCATAATAATAGGACCTGCCATTACTAATGCTTCTTTATTTGCCAAGGCCACTTCAATATTTTCATCTAAAGCCTTTAATAATGGAGCAAGCGCCGCTGAACCGCTTATAGCTAAAAGGGCCTTATCAATATCTCCGGATTCAAGCATTTGAATAAGCCCTTGCGGGCCATTAAAAATCCTGAGTTTATTTTTTAAAACACCCTTTATTTCAAAAGAACTATTTTTTTCGACGACACAAACAGAGTTAGGCTTAAACTCTTTAATTTGTGAAGATAAAGTATTTATATTGGAATTAGTACTTAATCCGGTTATTTTAAAAAACTCGGGATTATTCCTGACAACATCAAGAGCGTTTACCCCAATCGAACCTGTTGAGCCTAAAATCGCGATACGCTTCATGAAAATTCACAAATTAGGAGCGTATCGCGTTTAGCGGATAGCGTATAGTTTAAAATGTCTTGTTTTATTTTCTATACGCTAAACGCTACCCGCTATACGCTAATTATTATTTTATACTGCTTATATAAAAATAAAATACCGGGGCGGTAAAAAGCAGGCTGTCAACTATATCCAGCACCCCTCCCATACCAGGGAATATATTGCCGGAATCTTTTATCCGGCAATCCCGTTTAATAAGAGACTCCGATAGATCACCTAATTGAGCTAAAACACCAAAAAACAACCCCAGTAATAAAACATGTAAATATGAAAAATGCAGAAAAGGCTTGCTTATTAACGCGCCCAACATACTAAAAATCAGCCCGCCTATCGATCCTTCAACAGATTTTTTAGGGCTAATCCGAGGCAATAACAAGGTTTTTCCAAAACGTGACCCGACAAGATAAGCTCCTATATCGCCCATTTTCGCTATTAACAATACTGATAGAAATAGCCCTAATCCTCCTTCAAGATACCTAATTTTAATCATAAAACTCAAAAACCATGACACATAAAGTATACCGAATAAAGTCGTAGATATATCAATGACACTTCCGCTGTTATCCCTGCGCCTAAATTGCATAACAATCAAAGCCAACAACGCGAAAACAATCAGAAATAATTCCCAGCTTTTAGTAAGCTCAAATTGCAAGGCTATCGAAAGAGGAATAATTACACCTATACCTATGCCTAAGTATTTATATATCTTTATGCCTTTTTTCTCCAACATAGAAAAATATTCATTAAGGCCCAAGATAATAAATAAAATCGTGACTAAGCCGCAAACCCATTTTACAATGATAATTGCGCTGATAAAAATAATAAGTAAAATTGAACTAATTATCCTTTTTATTAACATAAGATTATCTTTACCCCAATGTCACTTCGTTATTCGGGGTGTATGAAAAATCCTTACGGATTTTTCTTAACATCTATTCCGCCGAACCTGCGCTCCCTATCCTGATAAACTTTTATTGCTTTTTCTAATTCAACCCCTCTAAAATCAGGCCAGTATATTTCAGGGAAATACAACTCCGCGTAAGAAAGCTGCCAAAGCAAGAAATTAGAAATCCTCATTTCACCGCTGGTACGCACTAATAAATCAGGATCTGGCAAGCCAGCAGTATAAAGGTTTTTACTTATCAGATCCTCATTTATATCTTCTTTGCTAAGATTACCAGAGACAATTAAACTAGAGATATTTGTTACCGCATCTGCTATTTCCTGGCGTGAGCCGTAATTTAAAGCCAATACCATAGTCATAGCTGTATTATTTTTAGTTAAATCTTCTGATTTCTTTATTCTATCCTGAAGATATTTAGGTATAGGATTTTTTCTGCCAATAACCAGAAACTTGATATTTTTTTTATGCAAGACCTTAATCTGATGGTCTAAATAACTACAAAAATACCGCATTAATATTTCTATTTCTTTTTTTGGCCGCTGCCAGTTTTCAGTAGAAAAAGCAAAAAAAGTTACCACATTAACTTTAAGATCAAAGGCCTTCTTTACGATTTCTTTAACTCTTGCCGCGCCAACACGGTGGCCTGCGTACCTAGGCAGCCCTTTTTCTTTTGCCCATCTGCCATTTCCATCCATAATAAAAGCAATGTGTTTAGGAATATTAGTTTCGTCTAACATAGTTCTAAAAAGCCGTAATTCGTAATTAAAAACAAAACATTACCAATTACGGGTTACGGATTACCGATTACGGAAATTCTATTGATGTACTCCATAATCAATATCTGGAAAAATATTATCACTGTATTCTATGCCGGAAAGCCAATTCTGATCAATTGAGTTTGATTTAATGTCTTCGTAAAGGCGGTTAAAACATAATAGGTGGTCTTTAGTCCGCTTGACAGCATACTCAACATGTGTACCCGTCCCCATAATAAATGCCCAATCCGAACTTTGCGCCAGAAGTAATTCACGTAACGCCTGATTTAAAGCTCTTCTGGCTATGCCTGAACTATCAGGATAACTTCTTGTAAGTTCGCTCATTTTATTAGAAGCCATGTGTAAATGGGAATATACCCAGTCATTGCTTCCCTGAAGCCACATTTCACTATACCCTTTCCAGCCCCAGCTTGACATTGATGGAACCACTACCTGATTACGAGGATTTTCCATAAGGTACTCTGAAGGAGTAATCATGCTTATTTCATCCTGATCAAAGGCAATTTTTCTTATCAGAAATTCCAGCCAAATAGGGCCTTCATACCACCAATGCCCGAATAACTCCGCGTCATAAGGAGAAACAATAATTGGTTTCTTTTGCATTAAATCACAAAGATACTCAACTTGCTTCTGACGGTTAAATATAAAATTTCCAGCTTGTTGGGCGGCTTTTTCTCTTGCCCATTCAGACACATAAGGCTCTTTATTATTGTCCTTACCAGTTATACGGTAGTATTTTATACCCGTATTTATCCTTATCCCATCCGGATGAATATAAGGTTTTATATAATCATACTCCAGGTCAAAACCAATATCTCTGTAAAAATCCCTATAATTATAATCCCCGGGATAGCCTTCAATTGAAGACCAAACCTGCTTTGATGATTCTAAATCCCTTCCAAAACATGCTACTCCTGTATTACGGCAATATACAGGCGCAAACACTCCATATTTAGGACGAGGAGTCCCATGTAAAACTCCATGAGCATCTGAAAAGAAATACTGAATTCCTGCTTCTTTTAAAATTTCATCCTGGCCCGGAGCATACCCGCATTCAGGAAGCCATATCCCTCTGGGCTTTCTTCCAAATAATCTTTCATATTGATCTACTGCTACTCTGACTTGCGCTTTAACAGAATCCCTGCACACATCCATTAAAGGAAAATACCCGTGTGTCGCGCCGCAAGTTACAACTTCAAGCTTTCCTAAATCCTGAAATAATTTAAACGCATTAACTAAATTTTTGTTATATTTCAAAAATGTGTCTCTGGAAAGGCAGAAATTATTAAGGTACATTATCGCTAAACCCTGAAAATGCGGCTGCCAGGTATTTCTCTCTATTTCTTTATGGGCTAATTCAATAAGTTTATTTATATGCTTTAAGTAGCGTTCTTCAAGCAAAGAATCACAAAGCATAGAAATTAATGTTGGGCTTAAAGTCATGGTAAGCCTAAAATCCACATTTTCCTGCACCAGCCTTTCAAACATATTTATAAGAGGTATATAAGTTTCAGTTATTGCTTCAAAAAGCCAGTCTTCTTCAAGAAAATGTTCGTGTTCTGGATGACGGACAAAAGGCAAATGCCCGTGTAAAACCATGCACAAATAACCTTTATTCATATTTTTTCCCTCTAACGGACCCCGCCTTGACGGAATTCCTTACAAATAAATTTGATTTTGATAATTGTATATTATAATTTACTAAACAATGGACTCTTTAACTAAAATACTATTTTTAGTCTGCCTGCTTACTATAGGAGTAATAGTACGTTCTTCAATCTTATCAGAAGATACCGCTTTAACAGGTATTACCTGCTCTCCATCTGGAAGAGCGAAGCGCAAAGTAAAGGTTCCATCCGGCCGTAACTTTATTTCTTTATCTTGAACTGTTACTTTAGCGTCAGGTTCTGTTGCGCCATACACTATTAATTCACAGTCCACAACCAGCCAAAACTTTCTTTGTTTTTGCGCTTTCCCCGGGCTGGAAACTGAAGTAATACCCGGTGATGCCAAGACACCCGAAAAAAGAGCCTTCTTCATACTCTCAGCCCATGCTTTTCCGGGAGAACTCTTACCAAAACCAAAACCCATTCCATAAAGGCGCGCAAACATCTCCTCGGGAATCATCCATTCTTCATCAGTTATATTTGAAGGCCCGTCTAAAGGGGTATGCACTGTGTTAGAACGAAGTATAGTTATAAATCTGCCGTCGGGTAAAACTAACCCTAAATCCACGCACCATGCTCTGCCGGGTGACTTTATATTAATATACCAGTTTTTTGAATCAAACCCCAATTCTATATCAAAAAAACTATGCGCATTATTACCGTTAAAAATAATATTATTCACATCATAAACTCTTAAAATCTTTTTCGCGTTGTAGGAACTATCTCCTAATTCTTGTTTTAACCTATCCCAAGTATAGCCTGTAACTTCCCAATAAGCGAATACCCACCATGAGTCACGCACCTGTAAAACTAACCTGTCTATGCCATATTCATAAGGCAAATCGCGGGGCATCTGGCGGCTTATACTCGGGCCTGAA
Organism: Candidatus Omnitrophota bacterium; assembly: GCA_043813255.1. Lineage (GTDB taxonomy): Bacteria > Omnitrophota > Gorgyraeia > Gygaellales > Profunditerraquicolaceae > JBDRLG01. The sequence goes on along the minus strand of JBDRLG010000077.1, from coordinate 35,950 downwards.
GGAGAATAATATTTTGCTTTTTCAACTAATACTTGCTGTATACCAAAAATTTCTTTTTTTTCTTTTTTTAGCTCTGGCTTTACCTTTTCTTCAGCTGTAATTTTTCTTTTTCCTATGATTTTTTTTGTGGCTTTTTTTAAACTATTCTTTAAAACGGCTCTTTTCTCCTTGACTTTTTCTACCCCTTTTTTAATCTTTAAACCGGCTTTACGAAGTATTGCCATTTTATACCACCTCCTTATTCTACATCCAGAATATATACTTACTATTTAATAAAAAAGGGGATATTATCCCCTCGAAGAAAAACCTAATGTTTTATTATCATTTATTTTCTTGTTTTTCTATGATTTTTGTTGTTAACTAACGCTTCTTTAAGATTTTCTTCTAATTTTTCTTTTAATTTGGTAATTTTTTCTAATTCATCCCGCAATTTATCATTTTCTGATTTCTCATTATTCAGAGATTTCTTAGTTGTTTCCTGAACAGCTTTTTCCTGCTCTAATTCTTTGCTTAGATTAACAACTTTTTTTTCTAAATTATCTTTTTGCTGTTCTATTTTAGACACTTTTTCTTCCAAATCCAAACGTGTTGCCATTTCTTTATCCCTGACTGCCCGGATTTTACGATTAATATTGCATGAACTCAAAGAAGTAATAACTAATAATATGCTAAATAATGCTAATATCAAAATAAGTTTATTTTTCGATTTTTCATTCATATTAATACACCCGTATTTTCAAGAAAAATCCGCAAGGATTTTACTTGACCCCCGAAGAACAAAGCGACATCGGGATAAATTCTTTCAAGTTCTTGCTGAATTCTTCAACAAAAACTATTTAAGATTCTCTTTACAAGACTCTACTGGAGATTCTGCTATATTTTGATTCGCGCTTGTTTTTGTAAATTGAGGTAAAATCACAATTTCCACACGCCTGTTCATTTGGCGCCCTTCTTTCGAATCATTTGAAGTAACTGGCCTATACTCTCCATAACCTATTGCTGATATACGGTCAGGGGAAAGATCTTCTTTATCCACTAAATAATGCAAAACGCTTAAAGCACGGTTAGCAGATAACTCCCAATTAGATTTCCATCCAGAATATTTAATCGGAATATTATCTGTATGGCCTTCTATGCCGATATCTAAATCCGGTACATTTTCATTTAAAACCTTAGCTACTTTATCCAGTATAGTAAAAGCCTCTTGCCTGATTTTAGCTTTACCGGAATCAAACAAAACATCCGCGACACAGGTAATAACTAAACCTTTTTCCATCATCTTTAACGTCACCTGTTTATCTTTTATCTCTTTACTAAGCCGCTCTTCGAGAATTCTTTTTGTCTGGTTCAAATCATCAAGCTGCTGAGATAATTTATCAATTTTTTCCAAATCAGACCTTCTGCCTTTTTGAAAAATGACTGTACAACCTGCCATATTAACACATAAAAATAATACTACTATTAATTTTTGAACCAAATTCAATTTCATCAACCTGCCTCCTCAATGAGTCCCGCCAACGGCGGGACGAATTGAGCCCCGCCGCCCTTTAGGCGGGGCAATAATAAACCCCGATATTAACGAATAAACTATATCATAAGCCAGATTTCTAGTCAAGTGCTTTCCTTATGCTGTAAAAATAGTTTGTTCTCTGGACGAACCGACAGAAACAACCGTTATTTTAGCCTTAAGTAAATCCTGTAAAAATGATAAATAATTCCTCGCGTTAACAGGTAAATCCTTGTATTTTTTCGCGTTAACCACAGAATCATCCCATCCCGGCATTTCTTTATATACACAGGAAATATTTTTTAATACCTCCAAATCATAAGGAAATTCTTTTAAAACTTTACCTTTATATTTATATCCTGTGCATATTCTAATCTTCTTCAATCCATTTAATATATCTAATTTCATTATAGCCAATTCTGAAATTCCGTTTAACAAAACAGCTTCTTTAACCATTACACTATCAAACCAACCGCAGCGGCGCGGCCGGCCTGTAGTCGCGCCAAACTCATTGCCTTTCTTACGCATAAACCCCTGAAAATCTCCGCTGAATTCAGTAGGAAAAGGCCCCTCACCAACTCTAGTAGCATATGCTTTAGCTACACCTATAACTTTACCTATTAATACAGGGGAGAATCCCGTGCCAACACAAGCACCTGAAGCAATAGTTGAAGAAGAGGTAACAAATGGATAAGTACCGAAATCTATATCAAGAAATGTCCCTTGGGCCCCTTCAAAAAGAATATCCTTTTTCTTTGCGGCAGCCTGATTCAATAATAAACTTGTATTACATATATATTTTGAAAGTTTACTGCCATAATTCAAATACTCTTTATATATCAAATCAAAACTAAACCCCGGATGTTTATAAACTTTTTTAAAAATCTCATTTTTTTCTTTAAGATTATCTTTTAATTTATCCTTAAGAACTTTTGGATTTAGAAGATCTATCATTCTTATCCCGCAGCGGTGTATCTTATCAGCGTAACACGGGCCTATTCCTCTTCCGGTAGTGCCTATCTTATTAGCCCTTTTTGTCTCTCGCAGTTTATCGAGGATTTTATGATAAGGCAAAATTACATGCGCGAGAGAAGATATCTTAAACCGGTTATCAATATTTATGCCCGCGCAAGCCAACCCCTCTATTTCCTGCAAGAGTATTGAAGGGTCAATTACTACACCATTACCTATACAGCATATTTTACCTTTATGAAGAATACCAGAAGGGATAAGATGAAAGATATATTCCCTGCCATCAACTACTACGGTATGCCCCGCGTTATTACCGCCTTGATAACGCACTATATAATCTACCTGTTGAGATAAAATATCAATAATTTTACCTTTACCTTCATCTCCCCATTGCGCGCCTACAATAACCATGTTCATATTAAAAATCTCCTGATATATTTAGCGTATCGAGGTCTATTGCAAAATACCATTTCTTGTCATCCCCGCGAAAGCGGGGATCTATAACTCATTAATTTTATTATTGTTATGGATTCCTGCTTTCGCAGGAATGACAGTTTAGTCTATTTCGCAACAGTCCGTATAGGGGAAATAAAAAAAATTTAAACCTATACTCTATCCGCTAAATGCTATACGCTATTTTTACGGATTCATTGTGAATATTTTGTTGGCGGCTTCCGGGTATTTAGCTATAAACTTCAATTCATCATCCACTAAAGGTTTCTGGTTATGAACATTAGCATACCGGACTAATTCTAATACCCGGGTTGCTTCTTTATCGTCATGAAAAGCTATTTCTAATTTTTCATAAACATTCCTAAAACCCTTTATTCCCGAATACTCTCCGGCGGTAATTTTACGGCCTGTTTCTACTATTTCCGGATCCCCTCGCCCCAATTCTTCAAAATCATAAAGCTCGTAATTACGCCTGTCTTTTAAAGCTCCATCAGCATGAATGCCTGATTCATGGGCAAAAGCATTTGTGCCTATTCCCGGCTGATTAATGGGAATCGGGACGCCAAACGCAAAAGACGCGTATTTACATATTTTCCACGCGGTCTTCAAATTAATCCTCTCATCAAGCGCATATTCACTCATACCATTGCCGTATTTTATAGCAAGAATCACCGAAACTAAATCCGCATTTCCCGCACGCTCTCCCATGCCGTTAATACAAGTATTAATATACGCGTCTACCCCCGCGTCATTAGCGGCTTTTGCTCCGGCAATAGAATTTGCCACAACTAATCCCAGATCATTATGGCAATGGACTTCAACAGGGATCTGGACTTCTTCTGCCAGATTTCTTATTCTTTCATAAATTGTAAATGGGGTATCACAACCTAAAGTATCACAATAACGTATCCTGTCCGCCCCCGCTTTTTTTGCCGCTAAAGCAAATTCTATTAAGTAATCCATACGGGTGCGCGAAGCGTCTTCCGCGTTTACTCCAATAGACAAAGCTCCTTCTTTCAAAGCAATCTTTACAGCACAAGACATTTCATCTATTACCGATTTATGGTCTAATTTTCCCTTAAATTTATGTATAATCATCTGATCAGAAGTAGAAATCGAAAGATTCAAATGCTTTATATCCGGCACTAATTTAAACGTTGTCCGGACATCCTCTTTAGTCGCGCGAATCCATCCTTCCAACCGTATAGGAAATAATGCTTTCTTCTTAACTAAGTCTAAATTCGCGTTAAGATAATTTGTTTCATGGCGGGTAAGCGGAAAACCAAATTCCGACTGGAATACGCCCATTTCATTTAAATAAAGATTAATCATTGTTTTTTCCAATTTAGAAAGACAAATCCTTGACGTCTGGACGCCGTCGCGGTTAGTAACATCAATAATATAAATTTTTGCTTTTTTCATAATTAACCCTTTCTTCCATTAACAAACCTCGAAGTAACTCCGGGAAATAATTGTTTTACCTTAATTTTATTCTTTAAAAATTTTTCTTAGTTCTTCTTTTGTCGGCAGGCCTTGGCTGACAAACGCCTGGTTATTATCAAAAAGAAATGCCGGGCCAAACATAACATCTATTTCTTTATTAAGGCTGATATTCTCTTTTAATAAACTCTTGCCTTCTTCTGATTGAGCGCAATATTTTATTTTTGCTGTATCTACCCCTGCGGAGCAATCCTCCCACCAAGTACTCTGGATATTGTGCGCGCGGCAAATAATATAATCCCAAAAATGCTCAGGATAATATTTCTGCATACAAGCACAACGGAGATTTTCTTCAACTTCGGCATTGCCATGGGCAGTTGAAAATTCTCCATTTTTATCAACTGCTAAAAAATGCACACTAGGGTTATACTCTTTAAGTAATTTTAACCACTCTTGCATGTACTTATCATACAGGCTGATAAACACATCTATTTTCCCTTTAGCTTCTGGCCTCTTTAAATAATAACCTAACCCGCTAAATGTTTCTTTTACCTTATAAAAATTCCCTTTTAAATCCAAATATTGTTTAAATAAATTAAACCTGTCTTCTTTTTCCAAATCTTTGCTCAATAAATAAACAGGCAAATATTCTAAATCTAAATCTTTAATATATTTCTCAGCTTTTTTGCTGGGATAATATAAATAAGATACGGCTATACCAGGGAAATACTTTTTTAATTCATTAATCATTGGCACTGTATCACAAGCCTTGCATTTTTTTGGCGTAATAATCAAAAGGCCAATTTGCCTTGGTTTAATAAAAGAACATCCCGCGTTATCTTCTCCAGGATTATTACAAGCCCCTATAAACCCTGTTTTTTTGCAAGTAGCATCTGAAAAACAAACCGGTAATATTTTAAGTATACCCTTATTTTCCTTTATTTTATTGGATAAATGTATTAATTTCACGTTGTAGCCGCTTATTTTTTTATTTTTTATTTTTAAATCCAGCTTGCCCAAACTGCGGCCCTGCCAAGCAGGCCTTACTATTAAAGTAGAGCCGATTTTAACTGAAGCCTCTTTATCATTAGAACTATATCCTGCTATAAAAACATCTATTCCAGGGACATCTTTTATTAATTGCTGTTCAGCTCCTTTAGGCAAATAACTTAATAATATTATGATATCAACACTTTGTTTCTTTAATTCCTGCACTGTATTATTTATTGCTTCTTTGGGATCGATGAATTTTACTCCTGCCGCCTTTCGCGTAGAAAAAACGCCATCTACCCCTATAATACCTATTTTAAGATCCCGAATATTTTTTATAACATATGGCTGTAATTTATCACACTTAAGATTACAAGAAACAAATGCAATACCTGACTTTTCAATATTATCTTTAAGAAATTCAGGCCCAAAATTAAACTCTTCATCACTTATATTCACCGCGTCATAACCCATTAGCCCCATAGCCTTAAGATTAACTAAAGACCGTTTTTTATCCAGCTCGCTGTTTTGGGCATATTCATCTTTAGTACCGCCCGCGAAAAAACCGCCCGCGTCTAAAAGTAATGTATCGGGATTCTTTTTCCTTAATTTATCAATTACCGTAGCACGCCTCGTAACCCCTCCTTCTGGATGTAAAGGGCAGCTGCACATATAAAGCATTGCATGAGTCTCTCCAGTATAAAGGATAGTAATATCTTTGGCAAAACAGTCCAGCGTAAAACTCAAAACGAAAAACGCAAAACCACAAATTAAAACTAAAAATTTTTGATTTTTGATTTTATTTTTCATATCCTTATTGTTTTAACCTCCAATACATTTTCAATATTTTTGATTTTGCCGAGTATCTCTGAAGAAACTATACTGTCCACATTCAATACCGAAATAGCCTTGCCTCCAGGAGTATCACGGCCAAAAGTCATTGCCGCGATATTAATACTATGTTTTCCCAAAAGAGTGCCTATATTTCCGATAATGCCCGGTTTATCCCAATTCTGCATTACAATCATTTCTCCAACCGGGCTGACTTCCACATAACTCTCATCTATTTTTACAATACGCGGCTGTTTATTAGCTGAAAGAGTACCGGAAATTTTCTTAGATTCTTTGTCTGTCTTGATCTTCAATTGTATCAAATTAACAAATTCGCCTTCTTTGGATGACTTGGATTCTCTAATACTAATCCCTCTTTCTTTTGCCAGATTAGCCGCGTTAATAAAATTCACTGTCTCTTTCAATATAGGAGAAAGCACGCCTTTGATTACTGCCATTGTAAGAGGGCTTAAATCATATTGCATAATATCCCCGCTGTAAGTTATTTCTATTTCTTCAAACCTGCCTTCAATTAACTGGCTGGTAAACATACCCAATTTTTCAGCCAATTTAATAAAAGGATCAAGTATTTTATATACCTCCGCTTCAAGACAGGGATAATTAGCCGCGTTGCGTATTCCTTTACCTAAAAGAGCATCACGTATAATCTCTGCCACTTCTATGGCAACATTTACCTGGGCCTCTTCAGTAGAAGCGCCCAAATGAGGAGTGGTAATTACATTATCTAATTTTAATAATTCGCTGTCGGCAGGTATCGGCTCTTTCTCAAAAACATCCAATGCCGCGGCAGCAACTTTTCCTTGCTTAATAGCTTCTACCAGCGCGGCTTCATCAATTATGCCTCCCCGCGCGCAATTTACTATACGGATCCCCTGTTTCATTTGGGCAAATTCCTTGGAAGAGATCATATGTTTGGTTTCTTCTGTTAAAGGAGTATGCACCGTAATAAAATCCGAAGATTCAAACAACTGTTTTAATTCCACTACTTCTACTCCTATGCTTTCCGCGTTTTCACGGGATAAAAACGGGTCATATACAAGGACTTTCATCCCAAAAGAAAAAGCGCGTTTGGCCACTTCTTTACCAATCCTGCCAAAACCAACTATTCCCAAAGACTTTCCATATAATTCAATACCCATGAATTTTGAACGTTTCCACTCGCCTTTTTTTGTAGAACTGTTAGCCTGAGGGATTAATCTGGAAAGCGATAATATCATGCTCATAGTATGCTCCGCGGTAGAAATAGTATTTCCCGCGGGAGTATTCATGACTATTATGCCCTTTTGGGTTGCCGCCTCCAAATCAATGTTATCTAACCCAACGCCCGCCCTGCCGACTACTTTCAATTTATCAGCCGCGTTTATTATATCTTTAGTCACTTTTGTAGCGCTTCTGACAATTAAAGCGTTATAATCTTTAATTATCTCTTTAAGCGCGTCAGGTTTCAAATCAGTTTTAACATCTACCTGAAATTCTTTTACTCCTTTTAATATTTTAATGCCTTCTTCCGATAACCGGTCGCTTACTAAAATTTTCATCTAAAGTTCTCCTATCTTTCACAGCACGAATATGTAGAGGCCCCGCCCCGGCGGGGCCCGATAAAATTATAATACCATATAACGGACAGTCCCGACGTAACGTCGGGTCTGTCCCTACAAAAATACTTTATAGATTCGAGGCATTTCCACGCCTCGGCGGGGCTCAATATATTTATCTTGATATGGTTTTTACGCTGTAAGCCTCAAATGTCTCAGCGCTAATAAGGCCCTTTTCAAAAAGCATGTTTAAAGAATCCTGCATGGTATGCATCTTATACTGAGAACCAGTTTGTATAACCGAATTCAACTGAGTAAACTCGCCGGCATTTATCATTCTTTTAACTGCTGTGTTTACAGTACAAACCTCTGTTACTAAGACTCTACTTTTGCCTGATGTATCAGGTAAAAGGGCCTGAATTATAACAGCTTTTAATGAATGTGACAGCCTTGTGTAAAAATAATTTCTCGATTCTAGCGGAAACAAACTTACTATACGGTCAAAAACCTGCACTGTGTCTGTGGCATGTATCGAAGTTATTACTAAATGCCCGGTTTCCGCCGCCTCAAGCGCCGCTTCCATACTGTCAGCATCAAGAATCTCTCCTACAATAATAACATCCGCGTCCTGCCTTAAAGCCGCCCTTAATCCGCTGGCAAAACTAGGAACATCAACTCCAACTTCTCTTTGTTTAACTATTGCTTTAATATTTTTATGTAAATGTTCTATCGGTTTCTCCAGCGAAAGTATTACGCCCCCTTTTGTTTTATTTATAACATCTATCATGGTGGAAATAGTCGTGCTTTTTCCTGATCCGGTAGTACCGCCAATAATTATGATGCCATTTTTCAACAGGCAGAGCTCTTTAACGAGTTCTGGTAAACCCAGCTCTTCCACGCCTTTTGTGCCAGACATAATATTCCTTAAGACTATTTCTGTGGCTCCCCGCTGTTTATAAATATTTACCCTATACCTTAAATCAGGGCTTGGAGAAAACGCGAAATCGAGGTCTTTATTATTCTCGAAATCTTCTTTTTGTTTATCTGTAAGGATACTATAAACCATCTGTTTAATCTGTTCAGCAGTTAGAGGATTCTTTCCAAACGGTTTTATTACTCCGTAACTTCTTATCATCGGAGGGCTGTTAACGGTAAGATGTAAATCAGATATTTCTTCTTTATTAATCTCTTCTAGTAATTTGAGGATATTCATTCTTTCCAGATGTTCAACAATCTGATTTCTCTGCTCATCTGAAATCTTCTCAAATATTACTCCTATACTATAAACCGAAATGTCTATCAATTTATCTATCCTTATAACCTTGCCTATTATTTCAAATTCCCCCGCTTCCGGAACTTTAAGCAGAATCTTCAACTGTGTATCAATGGACATCTGTTCTTCAGTTTCAAAACGCATCCCGCCTGCGCTTATATCCTTAGTAAACCCATCATGAGTTATATTAGATAATTCATTATTCTTACCAATCATGTTATATCTAAATTTTAGTTCTATAGCTAATCTGGGATAATTACGGAGACCTTTCTCATCATTTTTATTTATATCCATATTTTGCTCCCCTCTTTTATATCTTTATTCCCCAAAGAGATGTCAAATTAGCTATTGAATTTTATAACAAACCATTATTTCTAAGACTATAATAATTTTTCCTGAGCCGCCTTCACTCCAGTCCCCAAGACAAATTTATGTCCCATCTGATACAATACTTTTTCCAAACAGGCTATACCTAATATAATATCAAATTCCCCGATGTAACCCATATGAGCGATCCTTAATATTTTACCTTTTAGTTCCGCCTGGCCTCCGGCAATAGTAACACCGTAAGCATCACGCATAACTTTAACTAATTTATCTCCATCAATCCCCTGAGGTACATTTGCCGCAGTTACCGCATCAGAAGCCGCATCTGGCGCCAATAATCCTAATCCCAAAGCTATTAATGCCGCTCTGGTTGCCTGGGCCATTTTTTTATGGCGTGAAAAAATATTCTCCAAACCATCTTCTTTTATCATTTTCAGAGCTTCATTTAACGCGACAACTAAAGAAATAGCCGGTGTAAAAGGGGTATCTGTTTTTTCTAAAGCTTTTCTAGCGGATTTTAAATCTAAATAATATTTCGGGCATTTAGAATCATTAACTTTATCCCATGCCTTTTTGCTTACAGAAATAAACGCCAACCCAGGAGGGAGCATTAAGCCTTTTTGCGATCCGGAAACACAAACATCAACTGACCAGGCATCTGTTTTTAAATCAATTGCCCCTAAACCGCTAATAGCGTCAACAACTAATACAGCGTTATAATTCTTTACCACTTTACCTACTGCTTCAATATCATTTGTAACGCCTGTAGAGGTTTCACAAAGCGTGGTAAAAACAGCTTTTATGTTAGAATCACTCTTTAATTTACTTTCAATATCTTTAGGATTTACTGCTTTGCCCCATGGGACTTTGATAACTTCTGTTTTTATCCCGTAAACGGCACAAATTTCAGTCCATCTTTCACCGAATTTTCCGCCTTCAACAATTACTACGGTGTCCGCGGGAGACAACAAATTAACTACAGCCGCTTCCATTGCCCCCGTACCTGAAGAAGTAAGAATAAAAACATCTCCTGTTGTCTGAAACACATACTTTAGCCCTTCAGTAGCTTCCTTCAATATAGATTGGAATTGAGGTGTACGATGATGTATTATTGGTTTAGCTTGTGAAATACATACTTCCGTCGGTAAAGGCGTTGGCCCGGGAGTTAATAAATAATTTTTTTTCATGTTTCTCCTATCAGCGGATAGCGTTTAATAAAACAAAAAAATTCTAACTATACGCTACCCGCTATACGCTATCCGCTAAAATAACCGCTATTATTTTATTTTCTTTGCATGTGAAACTACTTCATCAATTAATCCGTAATCCTGCGCTTCCTTAGAAGACATAAAATAATCTCTGTCAGTATCTTTTTCAATCTTTTCCAAAGGCTTGCCTGTATGCGCGGACAAAATCTCATTAATCCTATCGCGCAATTTCAATATCTCTTTTGCCTGAATAGAAATATCCGAGGCAGCCCCCTGTACTCCTCCCCATGGCTGATGTATCATAACCCGGGAATTTGGCAGCGCGTAACGCTTGCCTTTTGTGCCAGCGCATAATAAAAGTGCTCCCATACTAGCGGCCTGTCCTACGCAATAAGTAGCCACATCGCATTTTACAAACTGCATTGTATCGTATATGGCAAGCCCGGCTGTAACTGAACCTCCTGGAGAATTAACATAAACATTAATATCCTTGCTTGTATTTTCCATCTGTAAAAACAGCATTTGCGCGATAATAAGATTTGCCACAAAATCATCAATAGGAGTGCCAATAAAGATAATACGATCTTTTAATAACCGCGAGTATATATCATAAGCACGTTCATACCCCCGGCTTGTCTGTTCAATTACCATTGGTACTAATGTCTGCATCCTTGTATCCATTATTCCTCCTGTTAGCGGATAGCAAATAGCGGATAGCGTTTAGTGTATAACACGCTATACGCTATACGCTAAATATAAATCCAGTCAGCTTCTCTAAATAATAATTCTATTACCTTAGTAGGCATATGATCGTCTAAGACGATATTTTCTTTTTTGGCTATTTCTGACATAATCAAGTAAATCTTTACCTGCCTTTTGGCATTAACTCTTAATTGTTCAGATAAAGTTTTTTCCTGCTCTTCAATTTTTTCCCGAGGCATTCCCTTTACTGCCATATCCATCTTAGCCTGCCTTAATAACTCCTGCAGCTGGCGGTGGACTAAAGATTCGGGAATTTTAAAATCTAAATCTTTCAGAATAGCTTCTATAAGGCTGTCTTCCATTTTTTTACGCTGTTGATTCTGCTTCTGTATTGACAACTGATTTTCCAAGGATTTTTCCAAACTGCTTAAGTTAGGAAAACCCAAGCATTTGGCAAAACTGTCATCTATTATATCTATTTTTCTCGATTCTTTTAATGAGTCAAGGAAACGTTTTATCTCATCAGAAGTAACTTCTATTTTTTTATACTCAAGTTTAATGCCTTTATAATTTTTGAGGTTGATTTCAGGGCTTACTTCTACGCTGGCCTTAAAATAAAGGCTATTCCTGTCTAATTTCACATCAGATATGTTAGGCATGTCTATTACATCAAGCAATTCTTTTTCTATGGCTTTATTATAAACATCAGGAATTAATTCCTTAAGCACCATTTCATTGGCCTGAGCGGAAAAATTCTTTTCTAAAATATCCCGCGGCACATGCCCCGGGCGAAAACCCGCAATCTTAGCGTCCTTGCCGATTTTATTAAACACATCCTCAAATTTATTCTTTACTAAATCCCCTGTTACTTCAATGTTAATTTCCCTTGCTGTCCCATCAATTTTTTTAACTTCCGTTTTCATATCGCTAAAACCTCCTGGTTGTTATTCTTTCGCTTATTACTGTTTTTGACCCCGCCTTCGGACGGGGTGAATTACTTCACCTTTCGGTAAAGTAATTCACATTCTGAATTTTTCGCCTAAATATAACTCCCTTGCTTTTGAATTATTAATAAGCTCATTTGCGGTGCCGGAAATAAGTATTTTTCCATCAGCAATCAAATAAGCCCTGTCTGTTATAGAGAGGGTCTCCCGGACATTATGGTCTGTAAGCAGGATACCCAATCCCTTATTCCTTAACTCCTTTATTATTTCCTGCGCTTCGCTTACCACTATCGGATCTATACCGGAAAACGGTTCATCCAAAAGTATAAAAGAAGGATTAGTAACCAATGCGCGGGTAATTTCCAACCGCCTTCTCTCACCTCCTGATAAAGTATAAGCTTTACTTTTTCTCAAATGCGAAATATTTAATTCATTCAACAGGCTTTCTAATCTGTCTGATCTTTGCCTTGAATTCACAGGCAGTGTCTCTAAAATAGCCATAATATTTTCTTCTACCGTTAGTTTTCTGAATACAGACGACTCCTGCGCGAGATAACCTATGCCAAAACGCGCGCGCTGATGTATAGGCAAATTTGTTATATCTTGATTATCAAATATTATCCTGCCATTATTCGGGGGAACAATCCCCACGATCATATAAAAAGTCGTAGTCTTGCCCGCGCCGTTAGGGCCTAATAATCCTACAATCTCTCCGCGCTTAACAAGTATATCTACTCCCTTAACTACCTGCCTGCCGTCATAAGATTTTGATAAATCTTTAGTTTCCAGAAGGTGCATTCATATCCTCCGAAGAATAAATAACCAGTTTAGGTTTTCCTGAAAGAATAATCTTTCTATTGCTGGCGTCATAAACTGCTTCATCACTATAAGAAATATTCTCTCCCCGGACAATTTTAACATTATCGCGCGCGATAATTTTATTAATCTTGCTGTTTAATAATGAAGGGCTGCTATTATCCTGCTCAGCGGTACTTTTATTAAAAAAAATATCCATTGTATCACTATAAATCTGAGAATCTTCCCTATCTACTTTAACATTATTGTTGAATGTAGCAAGATTTTTTTCATAATCTATTAATAGCGGCCCGTCACAAGTAATTACTACTTTATTATTATTAAAGCCTTTTTGAGCTTTTTTATCTTCTTGAGGCAATATTTCCACTTTAACGTCTTTCTTAAGCTCAACCTTATTAAGGCCCGGCTGGCCCACAGCTCCTATCGCCTTAGTAATCATATTGTCCCTGTCAATATTAACAGGGTCAGCAGTTGTTATAATATTATTTCTTTTATCCCAATCCAAAGAATCAGTAGTAAGCCTTGCTCCTGAAGATGTTGTAATTACAACATCTTTTTCCAGATGCATCTTGCTTTCTTTTTTGTTAAAATCGCCTTCCAGCGCGGCCAATTTAATATCTTCTTTTTCTCCATAAAGATTACCCTTGACCTGATTAAGTTTAATAATATCCGTAAAAATATCCGCTGTTTTTCCGGAAATATCCCAGGTCTTTTTCCCTTTTTCCCCGTAACCGCAAAGAGAAAAATCATTAATCTGCTGGTCTGCATCGGCCGCGTCTTGTTCTTGCGCGAATAAACACGTAACACCAAAAGATACAAAAAATAAAATAATAATAACGCTATACACCCGCCAGAAACCATAACTATATTTATTCATATATTTATTTTCTGGTTGCGCCGAAATATGCCGGCGAGAAAACTAATTAGTTAACACTGAAAAAGTATATTTTTGATGATTACACGGATTTCATGCCGAAGGCAGATCCGCCTACGGCGGAAAAAAGCAGATTACATAGATTAAAACAGCTCCGAGTTTATATCTGTGTAATCTTTTTAAAATCTGTGTAATCAAGTTATTGCTGGGTTTTTCAGCAATAACTAATTAACAATCATAATCGGCTATTACTGTTTCCCATTTTCCCTGAGCTTTCAGCAATAACTCTGTAATCTCGCGGACAGCGCCTCTTCCTCCCCGCTTAGAAGTCACATAAACACAAACTTTTTTTATTTCATCTAACGCGTTGCTTACTGCTACCGGCAAACCTACTCTTTTTAAAAGACACAAATCAACCAAATCATCTCCCACAAAACAAACCTCATCCGCTTTTATTTTATAATCTTCCAATATCCTGTCAAGAACAGATGATTTAGGAGATATATCCGCGTATACTTTATCTACTTTCATATCCCGCGCGCGCGGCTTTATAGCCCTGGAACCTTTAGCTGTAATAAGTATGGTTGAAATCCCCGCTTTTTTCAAAAGAGCGACTCCCATGCCGTCATGGACATCAAAAAACCGCATATCCCGGCCACGCGAATCATAAATAATCCTGCCGTCGGTTAAAACACCGTCAACATCCAGCAGTAATAATTTTATTTTTTTTACTTTCTCTAATAATTGATTGTCCATACGATCTACACCAACCCCGCTTTTAACAAATCCTGCACATCTAAAAGCCCAACAGGCCGTTTTTTTTCATCTACTACCGGAAGCTCGTCAATTTTCTTTTCACGTAATATGCGTATTGCCTCATAAACCAACATATGCGGCCTGACAACCGTAGGCTTAAGAGTCATAACATCTTTTATTTTGCGCGTTGATAAATCAGAGTCTATCTCAAGTTGGCGCCTTAAATCACCATCGGTAAATATCCCTGTTAATTTACCGTTCTTATCTACAACCGAAGCGCTTCCCGCGCGTGCCTGAGTAATTTTAACTAACACTTCGGATACTTTATTATTCTCGCGAACTACCGGGTTTGCGCTTCCTTTACGCATAATATCCTCAACTTTAAGCAAAAGTTTTCTGCCTAACGAACCTCCTGGATGAAAAAAAGCAAAATCTTTTTCTTTAAATCCTTTTAATTCCAAAAGGCATACTGCCAAGGCATCAGACATTGCCAGCATTGCTGTTGTTGAAGCTGTAGGCGCCAGCCCCAAAGGACAAGCTTCTTTTTTTACCGCTGTATTTAAAACAACATCGCTGTATCGCGCCATTAATGATTTTGTATTACCGGTAATAGAAATTATCTTTGAACCAATTTTCTTTAATATAGGCAATAATTTTTTTATTTCCTCACTCTCTCCGCTATAAGATAAAATAATTACTGTATCATTTTTAATAACTCTTCCTAAGTCGCCATGGATTGCTTCGGCTGAATGCAAAAATAAACTAGGAGTGCCAGTAGAAGATAATGTCGCTGAAAGCTTCTGGGCGATAATACCAGTCTTGCCTACTCCGGTTACCACAATTCTGCCCTTACAGTTAAAAATAAACTCTACTGCTTTCTCAAAATCCCTATTAATATTTTTCTTTAATTCGCTAACTGCCTGTGATTCAATATCTAGCACGGCTTTAGCGCGTTTTATAATATTTATGTTATTCATAGATATAAATTAAAAACAATGGGTAGCCGCAACCTTTAGGTTGCGCAATAAAACGCAGGTTAAAACCTGCGGCTACCAATAAATATTGCTTCTTCAATCTTCTTAACCTGCGTTAATAATTTCTTTAACTCTTTCAAATCTATCATATTAGGGCCGTCACACATTGCTTT
The DNA here is from genome assembly GCA_043813255.1 of Candidatus Omnitrophota bacterium. Taxonomy (GTDB): domain Bacteria; phylum Omnitrophota; class Gorgyraeia; order Gygaellales; family Profunditerraquicolaceae; genus JBDRLG01. Next base: position 20,154 of record JBDRLG010000077.1, on the reverse strand, counting down.
GTCAGGCTTAGGATGCACTTCCAAAAATAACCCGTCACAACCAAACGCGACTGCCGCGCGCGCGAGCCCTTCCACAAATTCACTTTGGCCCGATGAACAACTTCCTTTACCTCCGGGAAGCTGGATACTGTGAGTAGCGTCATAGACAACTGGATAACCGAAATCTTCAAGTATCTTTAAACTTCTTAAATCTGAAACCAGGTTATTATACCCGAATGATGTGCCCCTTTCAGTTACTATTATTTTTTTATTGCCTGTAGATTCTATTTTTTTGATTATCTGAAACATATCCCAAGGTGCCATAAACTGGCCTTTTTTAATATTAATCACTCTGCCTGTCTTGGCCGCTGAAACCACAATATCTGTCTGGCGGCATAAAAGCGCGGGGATCTGTATTATATCCAAAACATCTTTTACTTCCTCAATTTCCTTTGAGCAGTGAATATCGCTTAATATAGGAACTTTTAGTTTATCTTTTACTTTACTTAAAATTTCCAGCCCTTTTTTTAAACCCGGGCCGCGAAAAGAATCTATAGACAAACGGTTTGCCTTATCAAAACTGGACTTAAAAATAAAAGGTATATTTAATTTAACTATAATATCTTTAATCCTCTTAGCTGTATCAAGGCATAGAGATTCCGACTCTATAACACAAGGGCCGGCAATAAGAACTAATGGATTACTGCCGCCGATATTTATATTATTTATTTTTATTTTTTTCATTTTGTATTGTATAGATTAGTGTCATTCAGACTGTGCCATAATAGCCATTTTTGTCATTGCGAGGCGAAGCCGAAGCAATCTTATTTATCTCTTCCGACGGATACTAAGATTGCCGCAGTCGCTTCGCTCCTTCGCAATGACAAAAAAAGACAATTGCGACACAGCCTCAATGGCACACTATTAATCTCTCAGAATAATTCTTAAGTAATAATGACTATTTAATTATTATTTCCGCAAATATTCTTTTACTTTCTCCAAATCTTCCGGTGTATCTACCCCAATAGTTTCATATTTAGTCTCAATGACTTTTATTTTATACCCCTCTTCCAATACCCGCAGCTGCTCTAATTGTTCAATCTTTTCAAGCCGGGAAATAGGCAGATTTTTATAAGTAAAAAGAAAATCTTTTGTATAACCATATAAACCGATATGTTTATAATAAAACACTTCTTTAACCTGAGAATTTTTAGCGCGGTAAGGAATGGCCGACCTTGAGAAATACATCGCGAAACCGTTTTTATCTGTAATAACTTTAACTATATTAGGGTCATCTATCTGACTAACATCTTCTATTTTTTTCATTAAAGTCGCCATCAGAATTTCCGGGCTGCCAAGTAATGACTGCGCCAATGAATCAATCATTAAAGGATGAATCAACGGTTCATCCGCCTGAATATTAATCACAACTTTTACATCTAAAGGGTTTATTATTTCTATGATCCGGTCACTGCCGCAGGCATGGCCTTTAGCGGTTAAAACAGCCTTAGCACCAAAACTTCTGGCAACAGATGCTATTCGTTCGTCATCACAAGCAATAATTACATCATCCAAAGTTTTCGCTTCTTTGGCCCTTTCCCAGACATGCTGAATCATGGGTTTTCCCATGATATCCGCGATAACTTTTCCTTCAAATCTGGAAGAAGAATACCTTGCGGGTATTACTCCGATAACATTCATATGTATCCTCGTTTCACTCAGATAGTCCATAGACCATAGTCCATGGTCCATAGTTTTTTTATAACAGACAGGTCACGACCTGTCCCTACAGATATTTATGAATTGTCTATCCGTTCTAATAATTCTTTTCTCTCAATTACAGCTGTGCCTAACTTACCGACTACGATTCCCGCGGCAAAATTAGCTATATAAGCGGCCTGTGGCTTAGTGGCACCGCTGGCAAGCGCTAAAGAAAAAACAGCGATTACCGTATCTCCCGCTCCAGAAACATCAAAAACTTCCTGCGCTACTGTCGGAATATGCGTCCCCGTGCCTTTTTTTTCAAACAGACGCATGCCATGCTCTCCTAAAGTAACTAATATAGAATCCAAATCTAAATATTCCAAAATTTGGTTTGCCGCCAAATCAATATCTTTATCATTAAATAAACAGTCATTATGAACTTTAAACCTGTTTGTTTTATCTTTTATTTTTAAGTTCCGCACGGCATTCTCTAATTCTTTACGGTTTGGAGTAATACTGGTTGCCCCGTGGTAATAAAGAAAATTCTCTTCTTTGGGGTCTACAGTAATAACTTTTTTATTTTTACGCGCGATTAAAATAATCTCTTCTAATAAATTAGTATTTATAACCCCCTTGCCATAATCTTCAATAATAACCGCGTCATATTTTTTTATGTTATTCTTCACAAAATTAATTATCTTTTGGTTTAATTCTTTGGGCAGTGAATCGGTATGTTCCCAATCCACCCTTACTACCTGCTGGTGGCCGGCGATTATACGTGTTTTTAATGTCGTATGCCTGTTAGGCTCAATAAAAATTCCTCGGGTAGAAATCCTTCTCTTTTTTATCTCAGATAACAACAAATCAGTATTTTTATCCCTGCCTATTACGCCTATTAAATCCGCTTTAGCTCCCAAAGAGGTAATATTGCTTGCCACATTAGCAGATCCTCCCGGCATAAAAGAACGCCTGTTAGCCCAAACAACCGGCACAGGAGCCTCTGGAGAAATCCTGTTAACGCTGCCCCAAATAAACTCATCAAGTATAATATCCCCCATAACCAGTATATTGGCTTTAGGAAATTTTGAAATTATCTCTTTTAAACTATCTAATTTCATTATATCTTCTCAATTATTGCCTGCGCAAACAAAGGAAGCATTATCTCGTGATGGCCTATAATATAATAACCTTTACCTGAATCCTGCGTAGGCCTTGAAACTATATTCTGAAAAGGCCGGTAATGATAAATCATATCGAAATTCGCGGCGGTAAAATCTTTAACTTTATGACCCAAGTTACGGGCTAAATTTAACGCTTTTAAAAAAACCTCAGGAATTATTACTGCCGAACCAAAATTTAATATAACACCACCTTCATTTAAACCGGTAATTTCTTCTGTTAACTTTCGAAAATCCCTTAAAGAGCCTTCCGCGGTAAGAGCGGCGTCAAAAGATGGATGCTGATGAATTATATCTGTGCCAATAGCGGCATGCACGCAAACCGGAACATTATGCTTATAAGCGTTATAAAGCAGGCTTAAATTCTTATATTTCAAGTTTACTTCGGATATTTTACCCGCTACTGAATAACCAAGCCCTAATCCTTTTGCCACGCCTTCAGTTACAGCGCTATTAATAAACTCGGCGGTTTCTTTCCCCATACCGAATTTGCCATCTTCTAAACCAACCCCCACATCTTCGGATGTCCGCGCTTGAAAAGCTATTTCAAAATCATGAATTATTCCCGCGCCGTTTAAACAAATACAAGTTATTATTTTTTTCTTAATCAACTCTATCAGCACAGGATTAAGCCCGCATTTTATTACATGCGCCCCTGCAGTAAAAATAACCGCCTTTTTACGCTTGCGCGCATGGACAACAGCGTCAACTACTGTATGCAAATCCCGCGCTTTTAATATCTCCGGCAAAGACTCATAAAAACTTAAAAAACTCCTGCCTTTCAAAGGCGGCTTGCTAAATTCATCAAGTTTAACCTTGCTTTTTCTTTTTAACACCGAATATGTCTTTACCTTATTAAAATCCACTTCCCAACCTCCCACGAACAACCAAAATAGGCCACTATTGAGCCTGTTGAGAAACACCTCAAATTTGTCATTCTGTCCCGACGTAACGTCGAGGCAGAATCCATAAAAATTTTATCGTCGATAATAGACCCTGCGCTTTTCCGCCGTAGGCGGTTCTGCCTTCGGAAGACACGCAGGATGACAGAAATGAAGCCTTGCAACAGTCTCTTATTCTGGAACTTTTTAGTTTAACATAAATATAATATTTAATCAAATGGATATTACTTTTTTTACTTTTAAGAAAGGATAAATTACGAAATGGTATTTTATTGATTATTTTTTATTCCAGATTAAATTTTAATTCCAATTGCGGATTTATCGCTTTAACTTCAGTTAAAATTTTCTTTATAAGAAATATCGCGTCCTGAAAAGCTTTTTCGGATTCTGATCTTGAGAGCAAAACTCCCGCTTCATAAGTCATTTCATTGCGTTTTCTACGCATAGTTTCAAATTGTGATGTCAATTGCTTATATTCATCTCCCAAAATAAGGCTCGTTACCTCAACTACAGTTCTATGCTGGGCTCCATTATCAGGTACAAATCCCCTCATAAGTAATAACGCCCTGCCTGCTTTAAGCATTGCCGTATAAGCCAATAAATATGTTGCTCTCTCTGCCAAATGAACAATTTTATTTATTTCTTTAAGGTCAATCAATGCTTCTCTTAAAAGCGCTTCTACCTGCACAATCCCACTTTTTTGTTTTCTTAACTTCCCTTGTTTCTGTAATTTAAGTATCAGCTTATCTACCATCTATCTTTCCTTTTAAGATGATAACCTTACCCTTCACAACTAAATTAAGGAATCCACCCTGCTTTTTCCTCTCTTTTTCAAATTCATTTTGAGTATAAATAGTAAAATTAATCTCCCTGTCAAACTTTCTTTCTAATTCGCGTACATCTTGAGTAAAACTGTCACGATTAATATCACCTACTATAACTAAATCTATATCAGAAAACTTTTTTTCTTTATTTTTCGCGTATGAACCATAAATAAAAGCACAAGATATTCCTTTATGCATAACTGCCAATTTTCTAAGAGTCCCTTCTACCCCTTCCGTTTTAAATATAATTGATTTCAGTTCTTTAAAAAGAGGGCATTTTTTATTAAGAGAATAGAATTTAGCCCCGCCCCGGACAACAGATTTATAGAGCCCCTCTTCTTCTAATCTTCTTAACTCACGTGATAAGTTCCCCGCATCTTCATGTATAAAACTGGCCAGTTCACGCACATAATAACTCTCATCTGCATGAGTAAAAGAATAACTAAGCAATTGTTTCCTTAACCTTGTTTTTAATAATAACTTTATCATAGCATAAATTATGTTGTCTAATTTGAGACTGTTGCAAAACTCTATTTCTGTCATCCTGCGCAAAAGCGCAGGATCTATTATCGACGATAAAATTTTTATAGATTCTGCGGTCAAGCCCTCGGCTTCGCCGCGAGGCGAGCCGCAGAATGACAAATTTGAGGTATTTTGCAACAGACTCAATTTACATCAATTGTTGTAAATTATACAACATAAGATTTCAAATTTCAAGTTATATTTATTTATCCTGAATTTAATTTTTCGTATAGTGTTTCGGGGGCGATATCGGCTCCATTGGGCCAGGCGATTGTGCCGCCTTCAATGGTTGCTTTCTTGAAAATCCGCAAGTTTTTTAATACTTTAAATACAGGGCCTTTATTGATATACTCGGAGAAATCTATATCTCCTTTTGTCTTATCGTCAAATACGATATGATAAACGTAATTGTTTTTGTATTTAATTTTTTTAACTTCATTCATATTCCACATATTTTACCTCAAGTCAATGGTTCAATCTTTCTTATTTGTTTACCGTCTTTAGCCAATTTCCAATCCGCTTCAAGTTCTGTGTAATGGAGATCGATCCATTCTCTTACAAGCCGTGTCGCCGTTTTGGAACACAATCCACCCCTAATTATGTTGCCATGAAAATCAAAAACAGCTTTTTTCCTTTGCTATTCCGCGTGCAAGTGCGGTGGGTTATGTTCATCGTAAAATAACCGTATAATAACCCCAAAGAATTTAGAAATTATTGGCATTTTATCACCTCATTTTAATTATAACATATTTCTAATTTTTTTATAATAAAAATTCTTTTAATATATAAAATTTTTAAAACCACAAACGATTTCGGCCAAAGAATAATTAGAATATGTGGACGTAAAATCGTAGACACGAAAATCGAAAATCGTAGACACTGTATCTAACCAAAACTAAAATAACAAATTACATAACAAATATCCCCTAACTTTTTATTGTTTATAACTCCGAAAAGATGAAAACTCAATTTTATATTTAGGAATAAATGGCTTATTCGTTACTTTAATGCTCTCAATCTTATCAACTCTATAACTTCGCGCCTCTCCGGTCTCCTTCTTAATAGCATGTAAAATCAGGCTCCCCTCTTTAGTTCGCCTCAATGAGTAAGGCTCAATTAACCTTACAGAACGCTGATATCCTAGATCGACACACAAATGATTTATAGCCGCGAAACGGATAGATTCCAAAGGAACACCAATGCCCCACTGATAAATCGTTGGCGGTGGCGACCATTCTAAATCTTCACCGGCGATCTCTTTTTCAGTTTCAATCGATGGTAATTTTTCCGGTTCTACCTTGCCTTCCAACCAATCAAATATATTGGGTAATTCATCCCAAAAATCTTCAAATGGCGGTAAAACTTGCAATTGATGCCCCAGCATATTTTCCCATTCACTAATAAGCTCAGACTTAGTAGTGGTATTCTGAATCGAGCTCAAAATCGGAACAGGAATACCCTTAAATTCGCATTTTTTATCCAAAACAGACTTAATCACCTTAGGCTCAACCCTTAGATCACTTCTACGATAAAGCAGGACAATATCGTATAAATCCCTAGGCCTGCCACGTTCTCCCATAGCCCTTAATTTCTCAGCATAAACTTCTTCAAAAGCATAACACCTTACCTTTAGCGCTTCCGGCAATGAATCACTGTATGGATGAGAGATTTTCCGCAAAACAGTAGGGCAGGCGATTTTTTCTAAACCGCTTATATCCAGTTTAATTCTAGCCGGCAAAGGCGCATTGCGAGGCCCTCTATAATAAATACTTCCCTCAGTATATAGATATTTATCGGCGTGTTTAAATTTAAGAGGCCTTATAGAGAAATCTATACCTGACTCATCATGAACACGTTCAAGAACTCTTTTAATTAACGGCTCAACATCTTCGGGCTTATAGGGGCCGTTTGGCATTACCGTAAAATCTAAATCTTCTGAAAACCTCCAAGTTTCTACGTAGCACTTTTTGAGTGAAGTACCGCCTTTAAATGCCCAATGGGTACTTAAATCTTTTTCCATGCCAATGCCCCACAAAACCCAGCCTATAACATAATCTTTCTCTATTACGTCATCACGCAATCCCCATTCAGACACTAAATTATTAATTTCTTGATGAAGTATCACTTATCTACCCTTATATTGATTCTTAAATTCCATTTAGTATTATATCGTCCATTATTTTCAACAGTCGGATCCAACAATGTAAAACCGGAACTAATTGATTTAGCACATTTTTCCATTAAATCTTTGGCTCCAATATTAAGCTCGTCAATCAAATAACCCAACCGTTTATAAACGCTTTTATTCCCGCGCTTATCTATTAAATCAACAATTACTTCGTCATTACGTTTGTCAGATGAAAAATATGTTTGAACAATATCGGATACATTCCTGATCCCTCCACCGATAGTCGGATCATAGAGAATATCAACGATAGTCTGTACTGGATCAGACATATTAATTTTTTGATTATTTATCCATACAGGTTTTATACCGCTTACATCAAAATATTTTTTATCAATATACCTGACAATATAATCATTCCCTTGCAGGCGTACAATTTTATTCCTGAAACGGCGATAAGAAAAAACAACAATACTATTAAAAATTTGATCGGTGTATTCCCAATGCTCCGCGGCACTCCACCCTCCAACATAGCAAGGTTCAAATATCTTATTTGCTACTATAAGAGGATTTTCTCGATAATCGTTAGGATTTATTGTACCAAGCGGAATCGTAGAATAAATTCCTCTATGTATCCGTGAAAGCCATCCTTTAGTAGTAAAATATGTAAGTAATAAACTTGTCTCCTTTAAAGGCGTATTCAATATTTTTGAGACCTCTTTCGCGGAAAAAGGCCCATTGATTTTTCTGTTTAAATCATCCAGTACTTTTCTATTTTTTTCTGATATCCCAGAAATCATATTTTACCCTTATATAATATGTGACTATAACATATTTGGGGTTAATTATCACCACAAATAATATAACATATACATGGCAAATGTCAACAATTATTTTATCATATGTGTATAAAATTGACTCTAAATCAATTTACTACACATATACTATAAAATACGACCCGATCACTGTCCGGTTTTTGGGCTATTTTTAGGTCAAATCCGCAGAAAGAATGTCACAACCTCAATAAATACAGAATCTACCCTACTTAATTTCCCCTGCTTTTCTAAGGGATATTTCCGCGAATACAGGGCCCATCAACTCATGAATTACCGTAGAACCGATTATAATACTTATGATTATATCCGATATATGGCTAAAGGCAGGGTTTTGTTTCATTAATAACGCCAGCCCGACAACTATACCTCCTTGAGGAATAAGGCCTCCTGAAGTATAAAATCTTACTTTTTTAGAAGATTTAGCAAGAGTCGCGCCTATCAACGTGCCGGAAACTTTTCCTAATATCCGGAAAATAACAAAAAATAATACGATTATTAAATACTTTGAGAAAATCGCGAAATTAAGCTGCATACCGCTTATAGTAAAGAACAAAGCGAATATCAGTTCTTCTGTATAGCGTTCCAATACTTTAAATATTTTTTCCCGCTTAAAATTAAAATTCACTACCACTATCCCCATAGTCATAGTCGCTAATAATTCATTTAATCCTAGTAATGCAGCTGAACCAAAACAAAGTGTTAATAAAGCGAATATTAATACAATAAAGAATCCTTCAGATTCCTTTTTTATCCATAATGTAATAACATTAAATATCCATCCAAAAACAATCCCTAATAATATAGTCCCTAGTATAATAAAGACGGGCTTGCCTAAAGAAGACATAAAAGAAAAATTTTGGTGCATAAGGATTGTCTGAGCTACAATAACCGCGAGACTGTAATTAATTATTCCCAGCACATCATCCATGGCAGATACTCCCATGATAGTTGAAGACACCTCACCCTTAGCTTTATATTCATGCACCACTGCCAATGTAGCTGAAGGATCTGTAGGAGAAGCCAAAGAAGCCATTAAAACAGCAACCGGCACAAAAGTATATATCCATGAAGCCCCCTGGCTGGGATGGATGAAAAAAGGCATTACTAATAATAATCCCGCGATAACGAGAATAAAAGCCATTTCCGCCTCAAATAAAGTAATATATAATATCCCTTTGCCCAACTTTTTTATACGCGGGTAAAATAAAGTCCCCCCAACTGAAAAAGTAATAAAACTAAGAGAAATATTCGTAATAAGATTGGTATGATTTAATATGTCTTTAGGGATAAAATTAAATACTCCCGGATTCAATAATATTCCCGCGAGGATATAACCGGTAACTTTAGGAAGCCTTATCCGGGTAACTAATTCTCCCATGATAAAACCTGTAAAAATGATAATCCCTACTATAAAAATATTCGGCATATGGTTTATTTAGTATATATCACCTTTCATTACTGTCCAAATTAGTGTCATTGCGAGCGAAGCAATCTTAACGACGGAAGATTGCTTCGTCACTTCGTTCCTCGCAATGACACGCTATTGGCATCTCAAAAACATTTTACCGGCGATAACAATTATCATAATTTGGACACAAGTGATCACCTTTGATTATTTTGTAAATCCTCTATATCCTCAAAACGCTGTTTATCTATTTCTTTATATTTATTTACCATGCTATTTATTACAGCCTCTTTACTAGACCGGTCTATCCCCTGTTCAGAAAAAATATCTTTCTTCTTTTCAACAGAAGCGGGTTTTGGCCGCGTAATTATTATATATAGAAAAAAAACAAAAACTAATAAAATAATAATATTAAGGATACTTAAGCCTTTATTGCTATTAATAACTCTATTCATTTTTTAATTCTTTCCTCTATCAACCGGAATTTTTATTTCTAAGCTAAAATTTCTTCCGCTATTTTCAAAACATCTTCTACGCTTATCGCTTTAAGACAGGCGAATTCCTTAGAGCAATTATGCGCAAGGCACTCAATACAACCGGTTTGTTTATGCAAAATACGGTCTTTTAATCCAAGCGGGCCCCAGCGTTTTGGGCTAAGCCCATCCTGGTTTCTGCCGAATATGGAAATTACAGGAGTACCCACAGCAGAAGCGATATGCACAGGCCCTGAATCATTGGAAATAAACAAGTTACATCTCTTTAATAAACTGGCCAACTGGCTGACAGTTACCTTCCCTGCTAAATTTACTGCCTTTTGCTTCATATTACAAGCTACTGTTTCAGCCAACTTAAGGTCTTTATACCCGGAAAAAATCAAAACTTTGAAACCATATTTTTCTACCAGCTTATCTGCTGCTTCAGAGAACCGGACAGCAGGCCAAACCTTGGAAAGACAGCTTGCTGCAGGATGAATACCTAAAATTTTATCTGTAAGTGCTACCCCTTCTGAATTTAATATTTTTCGCGCGGCTTCTTCTGATTCTTCTTTTATCGGCATAAATAATTTTTTATCTCCGGGTTCAATCCCTAAATACCTTACTAAATCAAGAGTATAATCCATCTCATGCCTTTGTCCGAGCTGTTTTACATGCTTTATCTTATCAGTAAGAAGAAAACTTAATTTACGGTCATAACCAATCCTTCTGGGAATAGCCGCAAAATAAGAGATAAGATGTACTCTGTTCGTAGGATGAAGTATTAACGCGGCGTCAAATTTATATTCTTTTAAATCACGGATAAATCTACAAGAGCTGCCCCACCCTTTATGCAAACCATCTTTATCATAAATTATTACTTTATCCAGATAAGGGCTGCCTTCCACAATCTCTCTGGTATACGGGCTGACCATCATAGCGATATAAGCATCAGGGCAATTATCACGCATAGCTTTAATGACTGGCGTGGACAAAATAACATCCCCGATTTTATCAGTGCGCACTATAAGAATCCGTTTAAAAATTTGGCAACCGGTAACCGGTAGCCGGTAATTAGCAATTAATATCTTTTTAACTGCATCCAATACATCATTTACTTTTATAAGTCCCATGCACGTTAATGTCTTAAACCTGCATTGGGCCTTTTCACAAGGACGGCAAACAATATCTTTTTTTACTACGATTGATTTTTTTGACCATGCCCCGTACTTGGCTTCACTTGTCGGGCCAAACATTACTACTGCCGGTATATTTAAATACCCTGCTATATGCAAAACAGCGCTGTCATTGGTAATTACTATATTTGATTTTTTCACTAACGCTGCCAGCTGCAAAATAGTGGTCTGTCCGGTTAAATCTGTTACCGGCGAAGAATATTTTTTGATATATTTAGAAATAACCTCATCTTCTTTATCCCCTACAAGCACAATACGGCATTTAATTTCCTTATAAAGATTATTAACCAATTGCAGGAATTTATCCTCAAGCCATCTTTTCGTATGGCTTCTTGCCCCGGGAGAAACAATTATTAAAATATCATCCGTTGTTATGCCGCCAGCATTTAACTTATCATTTATATATTTTTCATCTTCCGGACTAATATATAATGATTTTTGCTCAGGGGTAAAATTTTGCATTTTTCCGCCTGCGGAGGGGAATTTTACACTTTTGATTCTATAAAAGTGCCTGTCTTTCATATGCCTGATATCTCGCGGGATCCTAAGAAAAGGGCTGGTTTTATATCTGGCGCTAAGCATAAAGCCTAAAAAAGTATTACGCAAATCAACCACAATATCAAATTTCTCGCTGTTAAGCTCAAAAAACAAATTGATTTTTTCCTTTAAAGGCAATTGCTTATTATAAACTACTAATTTATCAATATTAGGATTATTAAGAAAAATATCTTTGGGCCTTATTCCTGTCATAACAGTTATTTTAGCGCAAGGGAATTGCGACCTTAAATAATCCAATGCCGGCAAAGATAAAAATACATCTCCTATATTGCTTAAAGTTATAAACAGGATTTTTTTAATTGTCTTTTGCGTTTTCATACTTATGAAATCTTTCCCGCCGCTATTTTCTTTACTTCTAACAGAACATCATCCGGTTTAATAGCCTTCATACAACGGTTATCTTTACAACTAATAATATAACAAGGAATTTTACAGCGGATATCCTTTCTTAAAATAGATACCGCCGCCTTAGGTACAGGGCCTGTAATATCAGGATGCGTGGGCCCAAAAAGAGCGATAATTTTTTTTGTGCCCACAGCATTGGCAATATGCAGAGGCCCTGTATCGGCAGTAATAAATAAATCCAGCCTCTTGCACAAAGCTCCTAATTGTTTTATGTTCAATACCGCGGTAGCAACTATTGCCTTTTCTTTCATTAATTTACAGATACTTTTTGTTAAGGCAATATCTGAACTACTACCAGTAATAACTAATTTAAAACCGAATTCACTAATTAATTTATCCGCCAGTTGGGCCCAGTATTCTTTCGGCCAGCGTTTCGCAAGCCAGTTGCCTCCGGGATTAATTCCAACCAAAAAATCATTTTTATATACTGCGTTAGCGCTTAAAAAACTGCCTATAGCTTCCTTTTCCTCCTGGCTTATAAAAAATTCCGTGTGCCTGTCTTCGACTTTCAGGCCCGCCTTTTCTATAATATGAAGATAATAATCTATGCGGTGCACTGAATCGCGGTCCGGGGGGATAATGCTCTTAGTCAATAAGAATGCCCTTTTTTTAGTATGGTGTCCGATTCTTTCCGGGATACCGGCAAGCCGGCAGATAAGCGCACGGCTAAATGAACGATGAAGCAAAAAAACCATGTCGAATTTTTTAGTCTTTAGCAATTTAACAAATTTTAATTTTTCTAACGCGTTTTTATGGATAGATTTTTCGTCAAAAATAAGGACCTCATCCAAATGGGGATTGCCTTTTAAAATAGATTCACAGCGGGGAGGAATTACACAGGCAATATAACTATCAGGGAAATTACGTTTAATATTTCTAATAACCGCGGTAGAAAATAATACATCACCCAGCCAATTTACGTTAAAAATAAGTATCCTTTTATTTTTCTTTGTATTCATTCTCAACTTATCCACTTCAAACAATCATTATACGCCTTTTCAGTAAAATTAACCATTTGTTCCGCGGAGAAATTGCGCGCGATAAACTCTCTGGCGTTATCCCCCAAGGTTTTTCTTTTTTGGCTGTCATCCAATAATTCTAATATCGCATTACTCAAACCCTGGCTATCCGCGGGCTTTACCAGCAGCCCTGTATGATTATGCTGAATCAAGCTTTTAATACCTCCTACATCTGAACCTATAACTGCTAACCCTGCCGCCATTGCTTCCATCAAACTTAATCCCAAGCCTTCTTTTAACGACGGCATAACAAATAAATCAATAATTGGCAATACCGCGGCAGTATCCGCAACTGAAGGGATAATAACCGCCTGTTTTTCAATATTCAGTTTCTTAATTAAACTTATTATTTTATCTTTCATCCTGCCTTCCCCAACAATAAACAGCTGCGCTTCAGGATTTTTCTCCAACACTTTCTTCATTGCCTCAATTAAATAAATATGCCCCTTTACATCTGAAAGCCTGCCAATAATCCCCACCACCGGACATTGTTTTAAATTAAATCTTTTCTTTATTTCATCCCTCGTCTCTCGTCCATCGTCCTTCGGTTTTTTTACATCAACTCCATTGTTTATAACTACAATGTCTTCTTCTTGGACATTGAAATCCTGCATTAAATGGGTTTTGACCTGCTGGCTAATAGCAATAACTTTTTTACCCCAGCAGGGGAAGGTCCTGCGAGAAAACCTTGTTTTAAAAAATCCATGACAGGTTGAAATAAACGGCTTGCGCGAAAAAGAACTTAATAAACAGCCTAAAACCTGAGTTACCCGAGAATTACAATGGATAATATCTATATGCTCTTTCTTTATTACCGGCAGCAGCTTACAAAAACTTAGTAAAACTTTAGGGGATATCTCTGATTTTGTCTTTATCGGTATAGGAATAATGGTTATCCCCTTTTCTCTGAATCTCGAAACTGTTTCTCCTCCCCAAGAAGCTATATAAACATTATGGCCTCTGGATTTCAAACCGGCAGTCAAGGTTAACAAATAACTGGTTATCCCGCCGATATTTAAGTGTGTGGTTAAATATAAGATATTCATATCAAGGAAAATCCGCAAGGATTTCTCCGCAGACTCCGATGAATATACTGAAATTGTCGTAGAGAATTTCAGTATATCTTATGAATCGGAGTAAAATATAATTTCCTATAATATTTAAATTAACTTCCCTACCGCTTCCAAAACTTCATCGACTGTAATTAAATTCATGCATTTTTTATCTTTACATTTCGGTTTATAACATGGGCCGCAGGGTAAATCTTTTTTTATTAAAACATACTTTTTGGGCCGCACCATATGCCGGAGTGGATCAGTGGGGCCGAAAAGAGCGGCAAAAGGAGTATGGACAGCAGCAGCTATATGCAAAGGCGCTGAATCAGCACTGATATAAACATCGCATTTTTTAATTAAACAGGCAAGCTGGTTAACAGTAGTCTTGCCGCAGGCATTGATAATCTTAGCATTTTTAAGAGTATTAGACAATATATTTGCCTGTTCAAAATCTTCATTAGTGCCGGTAAGTATAACTCTTATATCGCGCCGCGATAACTCATCGCATAATTTAAGGATATACGGCATTGGCCAGCTTTTAGTAAACCATCTGGCGCTGGCATTCATATTAATGCCTATAATCTTTTTATTCTGGCTCAACCATTGTGAATTTAAAAAATCTTCTGTGTATTTTGTATCTTCCCTGCTTGGCCAAAGCTCCGGAAAATAATCATCCAGATTGATTCCCAGCATATTAAGTATTTTAAATTGATGCTCTAACGGGCCAATAGGCTGTTTATTGTCTTTGATACGATGGTTAAGCAAAAATGATAATTTTTTATTATCATAACCATAACGTTTTAACGCCAAGCTTAAAAAAGAAAGAATATGGCTGCTGCGGTTATTCTGCAAATCAATTACTATGTCAAAATTCTTCTTTCTTAATAAAGAAGAAAAACGCCAAAGCCCGGATAATCCTTTATCTTTATTTTTATAATCATACACCATTAATTCATCTATATACGGGCAGCCAAGGACCACATCTTTGGATTCTTTGCCGGTTAGAAGGGTTATTTTATAATTTTCAGTAAATTTTTGCCGGATGGCTTTCAGCGCGGCAGTAGAAAGAATCATATCCCCCAGAGAACTTAATTTAATTATCAAAATTTTTTTATCTCTCAAGGTTTCTTCATAAACTGAAAAAGTGCTTTTTACCATTAATTCCACATTGTATTTTTCTTGGACATTCTTAAAAGCGGCTTGCGCGAAATTGCCGGCCAAATTTTTATCTTTAAATATTTTTAACGCGGCTTCTGTTATACTATAATCATCTCCCGGGGGGACAAGCAATCCTGTTTTATTATCTTCAATAATATCTACTATCCCGCCTACTTTAGTTGCTATAACCGGAACTCCGCTTGCCTGCGCCTCAATTATTACCCTGCCAAAAGCTTCCTGCGTAATAGTTGGCAGGACTAAAAGATCCAAATGCGCCAAAATCTCAGGGATATTCCTTTGTATACCTAAGAATTGCGTACAATGCCATAGGCCTAATCTTCTTATCAAAACCTGTATTTGTTCTTTATAATTTTGTTTGGACAACGGGGCATCACCAACAATCCATATCTTGATTTTAGGCACAGACCTGTGTAATTTCGCCATTGCTTTAATAAAATACAAATGCCCTTTTATAGGAGTAAACCTGCCGATTATCCCGATATTAAACTCTTCTGTCCTTTTTTTAACCGGATCCATAAACTGAAATCTTTCTAAATCAACACTGCGGGGAATTAACTTTATGCGTTCATGGGGAACAGAAAAATCTTCAATCATATGCAGGGCAATCACATTACTTGGGCAGATAACATTTTTCCCCCATCCCATTACATGGCTAAATGGGTGTTTTTTATAATACCCATGACAGGTAGTTATAAAAATCCTGCCGGTTTTTCTGGCAGCAAAAAAAGCAATCCAGGCAGGAACCCGCGAACGCGCATGTACAATCTCTATTTCTTCTTTTTTAATAACCTCTTCCAGTTTAGGAATCATTCTAAATATGTTTAAAAAAGATTTTTTATGCACCGGAAGCTGATAATGCCGGCCGCCAAGAGATTCTAACTCTTTGACAAGATTTCCTCCATTGGAAACGACCACTACTTTATGCCCCTGTTTAACCAAATATTTGGATAGGTCAATTACTCCGGTTTCTACACCACCAACATTCAATTCAGGCAAAACCTGTAGAATATTCATTTTATAACTCCATTAAATAACTATCAGTAAAAGATTCTTTAACTAAAACTAATGGTAGCCGCGGGCTTCAGCCTGCGTTATTACGCAAGCTAAAGCTTGCGGCTACCACTAAATAACTTTAATCAAGGCTTGTTTTACTTTTTCTCTATCGCGCAAAATATTTTTCCTGGGCTGCTCAGTATATATTTTATTAATGACTCCTGAGATTTCTTCAGGCACAGCCAGATGAATATATCTTTTTTCTGACAAATATTTCAAGAACTTTCTGTGCCGCTGGCCTACTTGCGCGTCAAATACTATTGTATGCCCCGGGGCACTAACAGCTTCAGAAACCATTGAGATACTTTCAGGAGAAACTATAACTGCCTGCGCAAATCCAAGAATCCCGCCTAGCGCATAATCAGGATTTTCTTCATTTGCGATAACCAAAAATGGACAATAAGAGTAATCCTTAAATTCTTTTTTTATTAACGCCTCTACTTCCGCTGGCGTCCTGCGGGAAGTAGTAATTAATACCCCTGCTTTCTCTTTTTCAGAAAAACACTTTACCTGCTCTATTATAGCTTTCATTAAACCAATGCTCAAATGAAAATCTTTTGTATCCCCGCCAATTAATAACCCTATGTAAAAGTTATAAGTCGTAAGTCGCAAGTCGTAAGTATTAAGTAAACGCTGCTTTTGTATTTTAAGGTATTCATCATCTACTAAATTCAAAGCGCCTTCTGTTTTTACTATATTTTTCTTTTGCGCCGGGCCATCATGATGAGGGATAGCTACTAAATCAAATTTATCCGTATTTACTAAATAAGGCCTCATAATTGTTAATGATTTCGTTCTGTTTATTTTAGAAAAAAGATAATTAAGCCCGGATAGAGACGAGCCACAGGATATCACTATGTCCGAACTGGCAAAGACAAGTGCCTGATAACTTTCTTTTACTAATGATATCTTCAACAGCCAATTATATGCTTTATAATCGTATTTATATATTAAACTGCCGGCAATAGGAAGAATTAACTTAAAAAACCTGTTCTTAAGCTTTACTTCTATTATCCTTAATGAGGCCTTTTTACCTTTCTCTTCTAAATAATCTTTTGTTATCTTAGCTAGCGTTTGAGATTGACGCAAATGTCCGGTTTTCCCATCATCTAAAATTATGATTTCCCTCGAATGGCCGTACTTCCATATTTTATAAAGCCAGAGATATTCACCAGGATAAGCAGCGATATATTTTTCATATATTTTTATTAAGCTCTGCAAATTGCTTTTGATATCTTTTTCAAGGGAACCCGTCATTTCAAGGCGAAAAGGCGGGCTGATAATAACTTTATGGCGTAATCCGTTTACACGAATAAAAAAAGACGGCAGTATTACAGCGCCATATTTCAAAGCAAACCGGACAGCTCCCATAGGCATAGAAGCCTGCCTGCCGAAGAAATCAACAAGGACTCCTGATTTTCCGCCCTGATCCGCGGTCATGCCTATCGCTTCATTATTTTTAAGAGATTCTATTAATTTACGAATTCCGTAAAACTCATTCTGGCGCTGTTCTGAACCTAATGGATTAGCAGCTAATCCATTAGGTAACGAACTCTGCCTTTGGATTATTTTGCACCCTTTCTGAACACGGTAAGAATTAAGCAGGGCGTTTAAACGGGGAAATTTCTGGTCTCTTACAAATAAGACAAAAGGAAACCCCATATTCGCGCATATTATATTTGAAAGTTCCCAGTTGCCTTCATGCATAACCAGAAAAATCACCCCTTTTTTCTGATTAAAAGCCTCAGTTATATTTTCCCATCCCTCTACTTTTATATATTTCTTAATATATCTTTTATCAATAGAAGGAATAAATAATATTTCGATTATATTCTGCCCAAAATTTTTATAGCAATCCCGGGTAATCTCATCAAGTTTTTTAAGACTAACTTTACCGGCTAAAGCCGTCTTTATATTAGAATAAACCATCGCCCTGTGTTTTAAATCAAAGCAATAAAAAAGCCTGCCAAGTAAACGGCCGATGAACAAAGCAAAACCTTTTGGCAGAATTCTTATTATTGGCCCTGCAATTTTAAATAGAATACAACTAAAGTAATCTACTATTAAATTCTTGTTCATTTTTTATAATTTTTAGTTTTATCTGTAAGACTAATATACGCTGGTCTGCCGAAAGGCCAGTAATCGGCAATCGGCAAAATTTTACGGCGTCTTTTTCAGTAATTATAATAAAGTTAATCCCTTTATCTTGAGATTTTTTAACTATATCTTCTATATCATCAAGAGAATAATCATAGTGATCTGGAAAATTAAATACCAAACTGGGATTAATTCCCAATTTTTGGACTGTTTTTAGAAAATAGCCGTGATCCGCGATACCTGAAACCAAAGAAATATTCTCATGGACAAAAGCGTTCATATCCAATAAATCATTCCTTCGGTTAAGCGGATACAACCCCGCAGGTTCATGTACGGTTTCTACGATTACCGCGCGAGGATTAATATATGCCAGGGATTTTTTAACAATCTCAACATCAGGGCTTATATCTGTCTTGGTTAAAACAAATATATCCGCCTTTTTTAAAGTTGAAAGCGGCTGGCGCAATATCCCCCGCGGCAGCATATGGCGATTTCCAAAAGGGTTAATAGCGTCTATAGTAACAATTTCCAAATCCTTTTTTATTCCCCATTGTTGAAACCCGTCATCAAGAATAAATATATCTACCCCCAAATCTACAACAGAAGAAGATTCCATACTTTTTATCCTGTTAGAACCCACCAAAACAGGTATATCTACAAGGTTTTTCTGCAGCATATACGGCTCATCCCCCATTACTTCATAACTCCCCTCGTCCCTCATCCCTCGTCCTTCTTCCCTCGTCCTTCTTCCCTCATCCTTCGTCCTTCTTCGTTTATATCCCCTGCTGAGTATAGCGGGTTTATGCCCATGTTCTTTTAAATATCTCGCTATGAATTCAACCAATGGTGTCTTGCCTGTACCTCCCAAAGTAATATTACCCACACTGATAACCTTGCATTTTGACTGGTATTGTTTCCTGCAGCTTAAAAACATTACCAGCCTTATTATTATCCTATAGATAAAAGATAAAATTAATAAACAGAATTTCACTATCGAGGCCAAAACACCTATAGTTTTATCTGTAGCTAAATTATAAAGAACATGCCTAACGGCAGTCAGGTACTTTTTCATATAATCTCTTTCAATATCTCAATATTTCTTTGAGTTGCTTTTTGGTTCTGTTCGACTAAACTCCGGGCTTTCCTGCCTAAAGAATCCGCTTGGACATTATCCATCAACAATTCTTTTATGGCCGCGTACAGTTCATCTTTTTTCCTTACTTTAATAGCGGCATCATTAGCAATGAATAATTCAGCAATATCCCTGAAATTAAACATATACGGCCCGAATATCACGGGTTTTGCGCATGACGCAGGCTCAATTATATTATGCCCTCCCTTTTTAACAAAGCTGCCACCGACAAAAACTATGTTGGAAATCTGATAAAAATTCACAAGCTCACCGATAGTATCCAGTATTAATATCATATTATTGTCTGTTCGCAGAGGATGAGAAGCTAAGCTTGAGATAAATCTACAGCCACATCCCTGCTCTAATGCAAATTTTTCTATATCTTTTGCCCTTTCAGGATGGCGCGGCGCGATTAAAAGCCTTAACCGGGGAAAATCAGCTAAAACAGCTTTATATACACTTAAAATAATCGCTTCCTCACCTTGATGTGTACTTGCCGCCACCAAAAGTTT
>JBDRLG010000076.1:0-22768 GCA_043813255.1 Candidatus Omnitrophota bacterium | reverse complement strand
GTCTTCATCAGAAAACGGATCTTTTTTATCAAAATCATAATAAAATCCATCCTCAATTGCCGGGCCAATACCTAATTTAACATCCGGCCACAATTCTTTTACTGCATGGGCCAAAACATGAGAACAAGAATGCCTTAAAATATCCAAATCCATTTTCGCCTTACGTTTTTCACCGCAGGCGGGTCCGCCTCCGGCAGATAATTTCTTATGTGGGCCCATAGGGACTTGAACCCCAGACCTTTGCGATGTCAACGCAACGCTCTAACCAACTGAGCTATGAGCCCAATAACTGCTAAAAAATGGACGAAGAAATAATCCACCCTTTTATTTTTAAGTGCCGGGGGAGGGAGTTGAACCCACAAAACCTTACGGTCGCGGGATTTTAAGTCCCGTGCGTTTGCCAATTTCGCCACCCCGGCGATTACATTCTAATTAAAAACTGTTTTACTCTGCTGCCAGCCAACAAAAGACGAATAACATTCTTGGGCTAATTTTATTTTTCTATCTAATCCAAGGCAATCTCTGTAATAACATTGCTTAGAACCTATCCGAATATTACTCGTCGGAAGTGATGTCATTTCCTCGGCCTGCGGCTGCGTCGTTCGTCCTCGGAGTAGTGCTGTGACTACGCCATCGTCCTCACTCCTTGCCTCGGCTCGAGTAAATGCTCCTCCTTCTCGACGATCAATATCCGGATAGGTTCTAGTGATTTCTTTCGCTGCCATTTTACCATATTTTAATACCCATTGGCTATTGCTTTGTTTATATAACTTACCTCTAATTTTTAACAAAGCTTCTGTTGTCTCTTTTAGCCATTCGATAAACTCTTTAGAGCCAGAATAAATTCTCAAGCTCCATTGTTCCCTTCCGTTAGACGGATGTATCCATCTGCGTATACACCCATCGCCGTCGATCATTCCCCTTAAAAAATCAATAAAGAATTGCCTGGGGACATTCAGAGTGCCCAAAATCAACGATTTGTTTTGTACAAGCCCCACCGACAAAAGAAAATCATAAAATCCTTTATTTGCGATTTGAATACGATATGCTTGCTTTAGCGTGCCTTTATTTTTAACACAAACTTTACTAATCAATCCTAATTGCTCCCTTATTCCTTGTAAGA
This sequence comes from Candidatus Omnitrophota bacterium, assembly GCA_043813255.1. Lineage (GTDB taxonomy): Bacteria > Omnitrophota > Gorgyraeia > Gygaellales > Profunditerraquicolaceae > JBDRLG01. The sequence continues at coordinate 21,645 of JBDRLG010000076.1, read as the reverse complement.
AATCTTTGTCTTTAGACGTAACGTCTACATGTCTTTTATCCTTACACAAACAACCGTCACTAGTAATCAATCCTACTAAATACCATAAATTTGCACCTTCAATTTTTAAGTCTTTTCTTTTATTCGACATTCCATTTTCTGGAGGCGACGAGCGGATTCGAACCGCTGAATAGCTGTTTTGCAGACAGCTGCCTTGCCACTTGGCTACGTCGCCAAACAACTTTACAATACCTCTTTCTTCACTTCTTTAACTATCTCCTCAATAGAAACAAAACATCCTATACCCATTTTACCACAGGCGAGTTTGCCTTCAACAGGTGCTAGGAATTTATAACCGCATTTTTTTAATTTAGCAATATTGGTTTGGGTAATAACATTTTTATACATTACATCATTCATAGCCGGACAAATCAAAACAGGCGCTTTGCTGGCCATCACTATGCATGTCAACAAATCATCACATATACCACCGGCGATTTTTCCAATAATGTTTGCTGTGGCGGGAGCGATTAAAATCAGATCGGCTTTATCCGCTAAAGAAACATGCTCAATTTCCCATGATGATGATTCATCAAATAAACCGCAATAAACCTTATTTAAACTTAACGACTCAAAAAGTTTAGGCTTAATTAATTCCTGAGATTCTTTAGTCATCACAACAGATACCAAAAACTTTTCTTCTTTCAGGCACCTTAAAAGATCACAAGATTTATATATTGCTACACTGGCAGTTACGCCTAAAATAATGTTTTTTATCCCCAGCATTTCTTTCTCAACTATTTCTTATTTCCCCGCTCTATAAAAAACTTTCCCCGCGGCAATTTCATATAACGCAACCGTAGAAGGTTTCATCATAGGATCAACATTCACGAGCCTCGGCTGGCCTTCAGCAATCTCTAACGCTCTTTTTGATGCTAAAATCACCAGTTTATAAATAGAAAAATTCGTTTTATCCAACATCTCTTCCAAAGCCACATATCGCATATTTACCTCTTTTTTACGTCAATTTTTTTTAAAATAAATTCCCTTAACTGTTTTATCGAATCTTGTAAATCTTCATTTTTTAAACAAAAATCAAATTTATCAACCTGCAGCATCTCTTTTTTAGCTAAATCTATTCTTCTCAATACTTCTTCTTTCTTAATCCGCTTACACCTATTTTCTATCCTATACTTTAATACTTCTATTGAAGGAGGCATAATAAAAATACTTATGCTGTTTCCGGAGAAGAACTGCCTTAATTTTAACACTCCTTTTAAATCTACGCACAAAACAATGTTATGTCCCCGCTCTAATTCTCTATCAACAAATTCCTTGGGTGTTCCGTAATAATACCCTATATATTTAGTCCATTCAAGAATTTTTTTTGCCCTGCGTAATTTCCGGAATTCTTCTTCGGAGATAAAAAAATAATCTTTACCTTTACTCTCACCAGAACGCATATGCCTTGTAGTAAAAGAAATAGACTTTTTAAGGCGGCTTTTCAATCCTTTTTCTTTTATGATTTTTCCCGCGAGAGTAGTCTTGCCAGAACCAGAAGGGCCGGATATAATTATTAGAATACCTTTTTTACCTCTTAGTTCGCTTTGTTTTATTTTTCCCACGCTACTCTATATTTTGCACTTGCTCTCTTATTTTCTCAATCTGGCTCTTCATCTGAATAACTCTTACTGACACCAAAGAATCACAACATTTTGCTCCTGTAGTATTTGCTTCTCTCTGCATTTCCTGAGCAATAAAATCAAGTTCTTTGCCTATAGGGCTGTTTTTAGAAAGTTTTTGTGAGAAATTTTTTATATGAAACCCCAGTCTTTCTATTTCTTCACTAATATCAGACTCTTTTAAAAAAGATGATTGTTCTTCCTGCGTATTTAACTTAGCCTTCTTGCGCTCAACAATATTTTTATACCTTGCCTGAAGAAAATGTAATTCTGATTTTAATTTTTGAGAGCGTCTTTTTAAATGCCTATATAAAGCCGCGCCTTCTTTTTGCCTCGTGCCCACTAACTTGTTTACCGCGATAGATAACAATCCTTTTAACCGTGGATAAATTTCTTCTTTTACTGTCTCCTGATTAGCTATTGACAAAACTCCCGGCAAACGAATTAAATCATCCAATCCTACTTCCCCATTAATATGGAATTTCTTTTTAGTGTTTTCTAAAGCCAAAATGTAATTTTTTAATAATTTTTCATCTATAAACACCGAGGTGCTTTCTCTTCTTGCTATATTCACTACACAAGTAACCCTTCCCCTCTTAATCTTCGATTCAATCTCTTTCTTAAATTTATCTTCCAGAGATAACAAACCTTCCGGCAAATGCAATACCGTCTCCAAAAACTTATGATTCGTACTACGCAGTTCGATAGAAACCTTCCCAACTCCCGCGATAACTATTTCATGGCTTCCAAAGCCTGTCATACTCATTAACATTTTAATTTGTCCTTTTTTACGCCCATACTCTTTTTTTAACCTGCTCTTCAATAATGATTTTGGACGGAAATAAATCTACAAGAATCTCATCAGGGTGGAACCAAAGCTTTGTCTCTCTTTCAGCATCTTTTTCATCGGAAGAAACATGCACTACATTTTCATATACTCCTTTAGTTGTAATTCTACCATAAGAACCTCTTATTGAAGTAGCTTCGGCTTCTTCTGGATTCGTGGCTCCGGCTAAAAACCTGCATTTTTTTATAGCATCATCTCCCCAATAAACTAAGGCCATAACTTTACGCCGATTATGAAGATCTCCCTGAATATACGTTATCAATTCTTCAAAAAATGGTTTCTCTTTTAAATGCCTATAATGCTCACAAGCCAATTCTCTAGAAACAGACACCATTTTCGCCGCTACAATTTCTAACTTTGTTTCAGACAATCTGGTCAAAATATTACCCGTTAACGACTTAATAAGCCCATCTGGCTTGATTAAAATTAAAACTAATTGATTCACGACTGATTATCTCCTTTCAACTTATGGACAATTCTTTCTAAATCAATTTGTGAATAAAAATCAATAATAATAGTACCTCTCTTCTTTTTTTTGTTAATTCTAACCTTTGTTGCCAAAGAATGCTGTAAGGCTTCTTCATATACACTTACTACGGGGTCTATCACTGACTGGCGTATTTTTTGAAGTTTATTTTTAGGTTTATGCATTTTGATTAATGAATCTAACTCACTGATAGACAAGCGTTTAGAAATAATTTCCAATGTTAATCTTCTTTGATGATTAGGGTCATCTAATTCCAAAAGAGCTCTTCCATGCGCAAAACTTAACCTGCCATTACGAATTTCCTCTTGAACTTCCTGAGGTAATTTCAACAATCGTAAGGTATTAGTAATAGAAACTCTCGATTTCCCAATAATTTCGCTGATACGTTCTTGTGTCAATTGAAACTTTTCAATTAAATATCGATAGGCTCTTGCTTCTTCAATAGGATTTAAATCTTGTCTTTGAATATTTTCTATCAAGGCTAACTCTAAAGAATCTTCATCTTGAATTTCTTTAACTATCGCGGGAATTTCCCCCAACTCCAACAAACTGGCAGCCCTAAATCTTCTTTCACCCGCAATAAGCTCATAAGCATCGCCTTTGCGCCTCACTAATATAGGCTGAATAATGCCTTTTTCCTTAATTGATTGTTTTAATTCTTTTAGGCTCTCGGGATCAAAATATTCACGGGGCTGAAAAGGATTGGGCTTAACTTGATTAAGCTTAAGGTATACAATTCTCTCCCCTTGATTCACTTCTTTATCCACACGGCTTAATTCATCTGTTTTTTCTAATTCGCGTTCTGCAAACAGAGCATTAATTCCTTTACCCAAAGCTTTTCTCTCCATAGTTATTCTCCTGACTTTACTTCTTCTTCAGTATAATCTATTTTTTGTCCAATCTGCTCTTCTTCTCCAGAAATGTCCAATTTGTTTTTGGACATTTCTTTATTGATTACTTCTTTTACGAACTCTTCATATTTCTGAGCACCTATTGATTCTTTATCATATAAAGCTATTGGCTTCCCAAAACTTGGAGCTTCTGTTAATCTAATATTACGAGGGATCACAGTTGAATATACTTTATCTTTAAAGAAATTTCTAGCTTCCTGAATTACTTCTTTGGTAAGATTAGTCCTAAAATCCGCCATAGTAAGCAAAACACCTTCTATAGCAAGGTTAGGATTTAAATTTTCTTGCACAAGCCCAATAGTATGAGTGAGTTGCGTAACTCCTTCTAGCGCATAATATTCACATTGAACAGGGATAATTACAGAGCCTGCCGCGCATAAAGCATTAATAGTAAGTAACCCTAAGGAGGGGGGAGAATCTATAATGATAAAATCAAAATTATCTTTTTCTTTTAAAAGAACTCTTTTAAGCCTATATTCCCTTCCTAATGTTCCAACTAATTCTACTTCTGCGCCAGTAAGGTCTAAATTGGAAGGCGCAACAAAAAAATTATTTATGGCTGTCGGTTGGATTATTTCGTTTATTTCTGATTCTTCCAACAAGACATGGTAAGTGCTTTTTATTATATTATGCCTATTAACTCCTGACCCACTAGTTGCATTAGCCTGCGGATCCAAATCAATAAGCAAAGATTTCTGTCCCAACAAAGCAATATACGCGGATAGATTAATAGCAGTTGTAGTTTTACCTGTTCCGCCTTTTTGATTACATACAGCTATAATTCTTCCCATGGATTTAATGTTCCTTAAGGAACTTTTTTATGATAAAGGTGTTTTTCTTAATAATTTAACTAAATTTTATTTTATTACCGTAATTCTAACCTTAGCTGGCCTTGCTCCCGGCATACCGAATAATCCTTTTTCTTCTTCAGACAAAACTTCTATTTTTACTTTATCGCGATTCAAATTCAAATCTTTTAAGGCTTTTTTTACAGCTTCCTCAACAGAGATACCTTCCACCTCAATGGACATTTTATTCATGTTTTTACCTTTCCTTAATATGTACAGGAAAGTATGCCCTTTCCTGGGCTATACCTTTCCTTTATATGTCGGGAAAGCATGCCCTTTCTGGGCTATACCTTAGAAGCTTTTATTTGATTAAACAGCATAAGCGCGCTATTAATAAACCAATACAAGACTAAACCCGCTGGCATATGATAAAAGATAATCCCAAACATAAGAGGGAAAATAATTATCATTATTTTTTGCTGTTCAGCAGAGCCTCCGACAGAAGATTTCATGGTGATTTTCTGCTGAGCGAACATTCCTGCCATCATCAATATCGGCAGCAAATTAATTTCATTCCCAATAATGGGTACATTCATCGGCAATATGAATAATTTATCTGGCTCAGAAAGATCTTTAATCCATAAAAATGTTGCCCCTTTTAACGCAACACATCGCATTAATGCCTGATAAAGAGCAAAAAATATAGGCATTTGTAAAATCAATGGCAAACATCCTCCCAAAGGATTAACTTTATGCTCTTTATACAATTCCATTACTTCTTTATTTAATTTTTGAGGATTATCTTTATAAACCTTCCTCAACTCTTCAATCCTAGGTTGTAAAGCCTGCATTTCTTTCATAGAACGAGTCTGCTTTAATGTAAGCGGATAAAGAAGGAAATAAATCGCTAAACTCAATATAATTATCGATAAGCCCCAATTATGAACCATTCGATAAAAAATACTTAATAACTTTAAAAGCAACTGAGATATAAAATCAAATGTGCCGTAGTGAATAATATTTGTCCAGTCATTATCTACCTCTGCAATTTTTTCTACTTGTTGCGGCCCAATATAAACACGAAATTTTTGTTCCAATATTTGCCCCGGAAGCAGAGAATAATTGAGGGAATTTAACCCTATTTCTGACTTTTTATTTCCTGTTTTCTTTATAAATGCGGAGTTTTCTTTTTGCTCATGCTCAATTTGTTCGGGCTCAATAATTGCGCAAAAATACCTATCTCTTAACCCTATAAATTGTACTTCATTAAAAGATTTATCTTTTAACATCTTAGGATGGATAGATTTATCTTGAGTTACAACTATATAATCTTGATACCGGGATTTTAATTGATTGCTTTCATTATCTAAAGATCCTAAAATCAAATTCGGATTTACTATTAATGAAGACTTTTTTAAATTCTTTATTGTTATACTTAACTCTATGCCATAATTAGTGTTAGAAAAAATAAATTGTTTAGTAATCTCTTTTTCATTGTCAGATTGGACAAAAACCAGAGTATCCCTATTGTGATTTTCTACTTTTTTAAACTTAGAATTATTTTCTAACTCAAAACCGTTAATTAGCGTAAATACTGAAGATTGATAATCTTTAAATATTAATTCTTTTATCAGAGCGTTATTTTCTTCAAAAACGGCCTTTACCTTGTCTGTATTAAAATCAATTAACGATTCCGGACTTTCCGGTAAAGATTTTGATAAATTTTCTTCTTTTTTAATATCCGCTTTAATATCTGCGGATAACTGTAAAGAACCGGCATTGTTTTTTTCCAAAGAAATAGCCTGTTTAACAGGCTTATGAGAAGCAAAAGACCAAATTATTAAAACTGCCGAAGATAAAATTACTGCCAAAAAAAGACGTTTGTCCATTTATTTTCCCTGTTATTGATTATTAATTAGTTCACCTTAAAGGATCATACCCGCAGCACTTATTAAACGGATGGCATCTCAGTATTCTTTTTAACCCTTTATATAATCCTTGAATAAACCCATATTTATTAACCGCTTGTTTTGTATACTCTGAACAGCTCGGCGAAAAGCGGCACGAAATCGGCAGAACAGCCCTAAGATATTTTTGGTAAACATTTAGTAAAAAAATTAACGCTTTGCCTGCCATTAAATAGAAACTCTTTTCCTGCCTTTTCTCCGTCGAGCATTAATAATTTTTCTCCCATTTTTTTTTGCCATTCTGCTGCGAAAGCCACTCTTGCGCTTCCCTACTTTAATACTAGGTGTCTTTAAATTTTTCTTCATCTTTTATAACTCCTTAATACTATTACTGCGTTTTTATACTTTACATTGTTTTAATCAAATTTTCTTGATTATAACATAAACTTATAACTAGTCAATTAAAGAATTTTAACACAGAAAGTTTTAAAGGTCAAGCCAAACATATCTATCTGATAAATTAATTTTTATTGACTACTAAAAACTATGCTATATAATAATAAACACTTAAACTTTTAAATTCCAACTAGATTGATTTCTCTTAAAATGATATCCACAGGTTTATGCAAGATGTTAATAAGCTGTGGATATCGTAAAAGGCTGAAAAATACCGACTGAATTTCGGCCGAGAAAAAACATTATAAATAACGATTTCCACAAAAAAATCACTTTTAGTAATGATTATACCTGCCGGACGGCAGGCAGGAAAGATTTTCAGTGGATATACTTTTCCTTTAAAAAATGAACGATATATTGGCTGCTTGGGAAAAAACAGGTGATTATTTAAAAGAAAAACTCGGTAGCACAACTTTTGAAACATGGATCACCCCGCTTAAGCCAAAAGTTAACAATGACAAAGATTTAATTTTATACGCCCCTGATAACTTTTTTAAGGACTGGGTAGAAAAACACTACAAAACAACTCTTGAAGAAGCGCTCAAAATATATATTAATACACAGGAAATCTCAGTACAATTTGATGTCCAGATAGGTATTGATTTGCCTGCGGGGAAAACAATTAAAGAAGAGGCGCGAATCGATATCCCCAAAGAAAACGCCAAATGCCCCGGGTTAAATCCAAGATATACTTTTGAAAACTTTATTATAGGGCCTTCAAACCGTCATGCGCACGCCTATTCTTTGGCCGTGGCAGAATCTCCAGCAAAAGTATATAATCCTTTATTTATCTATGGCGGGGTAGGGCTGGGGAAAACTCACCTGATGCAGGCGATATGCCAGGACGTATATTCTAAAACTAATGGAAAAGCGAAAATATCCTACCTGACTTCAGAAAAATTCACGAATGAATTAATAGAATCTATACAAAAACATTCCACTACGCAATTTAGACAAAAATATCGTAATACCGATGTTCTAGTGGTTGATGATATTCAATTTATAGCGGGCAAAGAATCAACGCAAGAAGAATTTTTCCATACTTTTAATGCTTTATATGACGCGCATAAACAGATTATTATGTCTTCTGACCGGCCGCCTAAAGAAATATCCAGCCTTCAAGACAGGCTAGTTTCAAGATTTAGCTGGGGATTAACAACCGATATACAACCGCCGGATTTAGAAACAAGAATCGCTATTTTAAAGAAAAAAATAGAGAGGGAACCGGTACCAGTATCCGACGACGTTGTTTATTTTATAGCCCAATTAATAAAGACTAATATCCGTGAATTAGAAGGGGCATTAATAAGAACAATCGCTTATTCTTTATTAGAAGAAAAACCTGTTTCTTTAACATTAACAAAAGATGTATTAAAAGATATTATAAAAGAACCTAAAAAACTAATAACTGTTGATTTTATTCAACGCTGCGTTTCAGAAGAATTTGGAATTTCAATGCAAGAATTAAAAAATAAACGGCGCAATAAAAACATTGTCCTGCCAAGACAAGTAGCAATGTATTTAAGCAGGGAATTAACAGATTTATCTCTGCCTGAAATTGGTAATTTTTTTGGGGGGAAAGACCATACCACTGTTTTACATTCTTATAATAAAATTAAAGGGGAAATAATTAATAATGAATATTTAAAAAATAAGGTGGAAAAAGTTATTAATATAATTCAATAGTAATTAAAAGGTTATCCCAAGGTTATTATTTATATAAAATCATATAATTTAGTACGTTAGATACTTTTCAACAGAAATGAAACCCTATTATTACGAATACTATTTGAATGTTTTATTATATTATAGTAAAAAGGAGATTGTAAAATGAAGTTCAAGGTAAATAAAAACATATTGCTTAATGGTATACAAGTAGTGCAAAATGTAATTACAGCTAAAAACACCTTACCTATATTGTCTAATATTTTATTAGAAAGCCAATCTAAAGATATGCGTTTAACCGCTACAGATTTAGACATAGGAATAAGCTGTGTAATTCCTGTGGATATTTTAGAGCAGGGAACAATCACCATACCTTCCAAGAGGTTAGGAGATATTATTAAAGAATTACCCAATAATGATATTACTATTACTATTAAAAAAAATAATCTTATAATTATTGAAACCGAAAATTGTCAGTTTAAAATTATGGGATTATCTAGAGAAGAGTTTCCAAGATTACCGGAATTTAAAGATAAAGAGGTAATAAAAATAGAGCAAGATATTTTGCAGGAGATGTTAAGACTTACAGCTTTTGCTGTTTCTTTTGATGAAAGCAGGTATATTTTAAATGGAATTCTTTTTAAAATAAGTAAAAATAATCTGGTTTTAGTCGCAACAGATGGTAAGAGACTTGCTATAATAGAAAAGAAAATTCAGCAAACAATAGAAAAAGATATTCGTTTTATTGTGCCCATTAAGACGATACATGAATTAAACAGGAATTTAAAAAGTGAAGGCAGACTATCTTTGATTTTAGGCGAGAATCAAATATTGTTTGATTTAGGGGAAATTATAATTATTTCACGGCTTATTGAGGGAGAATTTCCTGATTATCAGCAGGTAATACCCGTTGTTAGTGAAAATAGAATGCGTATTGAAAGAGATTTATTTCTATTGGCGGTTAAAAGAGCCTCGTTGCTTTCCACCCCGGATTATCAAGCGGTAAAATTAGAATTATTTAAGAATAAATTAGTGGTATCAAAAAGTACTCCAGATATAGGTGAGTCGCGTGAAGAAATTCCTGTTGAATACCAAGGGAAAGAAATTGTTATTGGGTTTAATCCCTGTTATTTAATCGATATCCTTAAAAATTTGCAAAATAGTAAAGTAGAGCTTGAATTAACTGATAGTGAAAAACCGGGAGTTATTCGTATCTCTGGATATACATACATAGTTTTGCCTATGCGGCTGGGTTAATGGAACCAATAAGAGAGATAATAAATAGTGTTCTGCGTGATTATCAGACGAAAAAAAAGCAGTTTAACAATCAAGATCCGGAAATAATATTAAAAAAACTCTTGACTAAAAGAGAAATACAGCATATAAAGTTTAATTATTTCAGGAGCGGAATTTTTGGAATAAAGGTTGATTCTTCGGCATGGATTTATCAGTTGAATTTTAAGAAGCAGGATTTATTGAGTGCTTTGAAAAAGAATTTACCGGAAATAAAAGATATCAGGTTTAGCCTTGGAGATATAAATGAGTAATAGTAAAAATAAAGAAGATAACAAAAACGCTGTTGCGGAAAATAAAAGTAAAAGTTATACAGCCGACTCAATACAGGTTTTAGAAGGCTTGGAAGCTGTCCGGCTCAGGCCGGCTATGTATATCGGAGATACTTATTCTCGTGGTTTGCATCATTTAGTATATGAAGTAGTTGATAATTCTATTGATGAGGCTTTGGCGGGGCATTGTACAAAAGTAATTATTGAAATTATGCCGGATAATAGTATTAGTATCTCTGATAATGGACGTGGTATTCCTGTGGATATGCATAAAACAGAAAAAAAACCGGCGGTTGAAGTTGCTCTAACAACTTTGCATGCGGGAGGAAAATTTGACCATAGGACTTATAAAGTCTCAGGGGGCTTGCATGGTGTTGGCGTCAGTGTTGTTAACGCGTTATCAGAGTGGCTGGAAGCAGAGGTTAGGCGCGACGAGAAAGTTTATCACCAAAGGTATGAACGGGGAAAAACAATCACAAAGCTTACAGTTATTGGCAAGTCCAAGTCTACCGGCACCAAGATAACTTTTAAGGCAGATAAAGAAATTTTTAAAACTATAGAATATTCATATGATGTTTTATCTCAGCGGTTAAGAGAGTTAGCATTTTTAAATAAAGGATTAGAAATTGTTTTAAAAGATCAAAGGAGCGAAAAAGAAGCCATCTTTCAATTTTCAGGCGGGATCATTTCTTTTGTTGAATACCTCACTAAAAACAAAAATCCGCTGCATAAGAAAGTGATATATTTTGAAAAAGAAAAAGAAGGCGTTGTTTTAGAGGTGGCGTTGCAATATAACGATAGTTATTCCGAAAACATTTTTTCTTTCGCTAACAATATTAATACCATTGAAGGAGGAACTCATTTAACGGGGTTTAAATCCGCTCTTACCCGGGCGGTTAATCAATACGCGAAGAATAAAAATTTGTTAAAAAATGAAATTACTATATCGGGAGATGATGCTAGAGAGGGGTTAACCGCGGTTATTTCAGTAAAAATTTCAAATCCGCAATATGAAGGCCAGACCAAAACTAAATTAGGAAATTCAGAAGTAGAAGGATTAACCGCTTCTAATGTTTTTGATGCGCTTTCCGTTTATTTTGAAGAAAATCCTTCTATTGCCAATAAAATAATAGATAAAGTTATTGTTGCTTCTCGCGCAAGAGAAGCTGCTCGTAAAGCAAGAGAATTAACCCGCAGGAAAGGCGCCCTTGAATCAGGCGGGCTGCCAGGGAAATTAGCAGATTGTTCAGAAAAAGACGCGGCGTTATGCGAGATTTATATAGTGGAGGGCGATAGTGCAGGCGGATGTTTTTCTGGTGATACTCAAGTTGCTTTAGTTGATGGCAGAAGTTTGAATTTTAAAAAACTTGAGGAAGAATTTAATCAAGGTAAAATAAATTATTGTTATACTATTAAAGACGATGGAACAATAGGGATAGAAAGAATTCTTAATCCCCGCCGTACATATCAGAATGCTGAAGTTATCAAAGTAGTATTAGATAATAATGAAGCTATTATTTGTACGCCTTGTCATAAATTTATGCTGCGTGACGGTTCTTTTGTTCAGGCAAAAGATTTGAAACCGGATATGAGCCTAATGCCAGTTAATAAAAAGCTATCTAAAATAGAAAACAGGATTACTATTGAAGGGTATGAAATGGTAATGAATCCTAAAACACACAGGTGGATATTTACACATGTGTTGGCAGATCAATATAACATCAAGCATAATATTTATAATGAAAATCAGGGAGATCATAAACACCATATTGATTTTAATAAATTGAATAATAGCCCGGATAATATCGTAAGAATGGAAGCAGGCGAGCATCTTGATTTACATAGAAAGCATATCAAATTAACATTACATAAAAAAGAAGTTATAGAAAAATGCAATAAAATTAAAAAATCTTTAGAATATCGCAAGAAAATAAGCGGCATAATTAAAAAACAATTTGGGCAGATGCTTAGTATTAAAGCAAAAAAACAATGGGCGGATCCAAAGTACAAAAATTATATAGCCAAGAAATACATGGGATTTTATCGCGGTAACCAAGAATATAGAGAAAAAAATTCAAAGAGCCTTAATACCGCCCAGAAAAAATATTGGGCTATACTCGAGCATAGAAAGAAGCAGTCTAACAGGGTTGCAGAATATTTTTTGATGCATCCCGAAGCTAAGCAGTATTTGTCTAAAAAAGCAAAAAAAGAATGGTCAGATAAAGTTCTTTTGGAATGGAGAAGAAAGAAAACCGCAGAACAATGGACGGCGGAATTCAGGAATAAAAGAAAAATAGCATACAATAAGGTTTATTTAAACGATAGTTTAGAATTTGCCCGCAAGATTTATGAGGAAACCGGTGATATCAATTCATATGATCAAGCAAGAGTTAGTTTATCCAAAAGAAATAATAATATAGTTAAGCTTGATACTTTGAGAACTCGTTTTTTTAATAATGATAAGAATGCTTTAATAGAAGCAGTAAGAAAGTATAATCATAAGATAAAATATATAGAAAAAATAGAAGAGAAGATAGATGTTTATGATATAGAAGTGCCTATTACTCATAATTTTGCTTTAGCCAGCGGAGTATTTGTTCATAATAGTGCTAAACAGGGCAGAGACAGAAGGTTTCAGGCAATACTTCCAATTAAAGGAAAAATATTGAATGTAGAAAAAGCGCGGTTAGATAAAATCCTTTCTAACGAAGAAATTCGGACTATAATAACGGCTTTAGGCACAGGCGTAGGAGAAGAATTTAATATTGCTAAATTAAGATATCATAAAGTGGTGTTAATGGCAGATGCTGATGTGGATGGTTCTCATATTAGGACTCTTTTACTAACTCTTTTATACCGGCAAATGCCAAAGCTGATTGAAGACGGGTATGTTTATATCGCCCAGCCGCCATTATATAAGATTAAAAGAGGAAATAGAGAGGAATATATTGAGACTGAACAGCAGATGAATGAATTGTTATTAGAGCTTGGCCGAGAGGCACAGGAACTGCATATTTTAAAAGAAAAAAAAGTCTTTACAGACAATCAATTTAAAGATTTATTAAACCTATTAGTTGAATTAGAACAAATTGAAAGAATTCTTGGTAAAAAGGGAGTGAATTTTGAAAATTACCTTAAATCCAGACATTCTAAAACCAAAAAAATGCCTATTTACAGGGTCGTTATGGAGGGGGAGGTATCTTTTATATATTCCGATGAAGAATTAGCAGATTGGACAGCTAAAAAATCAAAGGAACTTGACCAAGATGTCATAGAATTATTTGAATCTGCGGAAGCAGAGAAGATTATATCAAAAATTGAAAAATTAGGAATAGATATAGAAACCTATTTTGTTCAAATTGACGAAAAAGACAAGAAAACCAAAGAAGAAAAAAAATCGAAACCTTTGTATAGAATAGAGAAGGAAAAAGAACATACTAATTTTTATTCTTTGAAGGAGATATTGGTATATATTAAAGAATCAGCGACAAAAGGGATGCATATTCAAAGATATAAAGGCCTTGGCGAAATGAATCCTCATCAGTTGTGGGAAACAACCATGGATCCCGAAAAGCGCACTATGTTAAAAGTTGTGCTTGAAGATGCGGTAGCAACCGACAAGATGTTTACTGTTTTGATGGGAGATCAGGTTGAGCCGCGAAGGCAGTTTATTGAAGAATTCGCGCACCAGGTAAAAAATTTAGATATATAAGTAGCGAGGGGAAATGTACACTAGAAACGAAAAAATAGTTCCGGTTTATATTGAAGAAGAAGTAAAGGACTCATACTTAAATTATTCTATGAGCGTTATTGTCGGCAGGGCTTTGCCCGATGTGCGTGATGGATTAAAGCCCGCGCATAGAAGAATTTTGTATGCTATGCAGGAATTAAACCTGGAACATTCCAAGGCATATAAAAAATGCGCGAGGATTGTTGGTGAGGTTCTGGGGAAATACCATCCGCATGGCGATGTGGCTGTTTATGATACTTTAGTCAGGATGGCTCAGGATTTTTCTTTGCGTTATCCTTTAGTTGACGGGCAGGGTAACTTTGGTTCTGTTGATGGCGACGCTGCCGCGGCTATGCGTTATACAGAAGCACGGCTTTCAGCAATATCCGATGAGATGTTAAAGGATATTGATAAAGACACAGTTAAGTTTGGGCCTAATTTTGATGCTTCGTTAAAAGAGCCATTATTGCTTCCGTGTGTTCTTCCTAATCTTTTAGTAAATGGTTCCAGCGGTATAGCTGTTGGTATGGCTACCAATATTCCTCCTCATAATTTGAATGAGGTAGTGGATGCTATTATTTATCTGATTGATAATGTTGATGCTGAAATTAAAGATTTAATGCGTTTTATTAAAGGCCCGGATTTTCCCACTGGCGGTATTATTTGCGGTAGAGGCGGTATTAAAGACGCGTATACTACAGGCAGGGGTAAGATATATGTGCGCGCAAAGGCGGTAATTGAAAGGCAAAAAGGCGGTAAAGATTTAATTATAGTTACCGAAATACCTTATCAGGTACAAAAGGCGTCTCTTATTGAGAGCATTGCCGGGATGGTAGAGGATAAGAAGATCGAAGGCATTTCAGATATCCGCGATGAATCCGATAAAGACGGGATGCGGATTGTTTTTGAACTCAAGCGAGACGCCGAAGCGCAGATTGTTTTAAATCAATTATTTAAACACTCGCAATTAGAAGGAACTTTTGGTATAATAATGCTTGCTTTGGTAGACAATCGGCCAAAGGTGTTGAATTTACGGCAGATATTGGAGTGTTATATTGGTCATCGTAAAGTAGTTATCCGCAGGCGTACACAGTTTGAATTAGATAAAGCTTTAAAAAGAGCGCATATCTTAGAAGGTTTAAAAATAGCTTTAAAATTTATTGACCGCATCATAAAAGTCATTAAATCTTCAAAGTCTACTCTGGCGGCTAAAGAAAATTTGATAAAGGAATTTGATCTTTCCGAAATACAGGCTCAGGCAATATTAGAGATGCAGCTGCAGAGATTAACCGCGCTTGAACAGGATAAGATAGATGCTGAATACGCGGAATTATTAAAGAAAATAGAGCTTTGCAGGGCAATACTTGCTTCAGAAAAGAAAATAGAAGGGATTATTAAAGAAGAGTTAGCAGGGGTAAAGAAAAAATTCGGCGACCAGCGCAGGACAGATATAGTTGGAGAAGTTGAAGAATTAGATATTGAAGATTTAATCGCCGAAGAAGACGTAGTTGTCACTATCAGCCATAGTGGTTATATTAAACGCCTGCCAGTAAGTTCTTACCGGAAACAAAAGCGGGGAGGCAAAGGTTCAACAGGTGCCGAATTAAGAGAAGAAGATTTTAGCGAACATCTGTTTGTAGCTTCAACAAAAGATTATTTATTGGTTTTTACAGATAAAGGTAAAGTCTATTGGCTTAAGGTTTATGAAATCCCTCAGGCCGGCAGAATTTCAAAAGGGAAAGCGATTATTAATTTATTACAACTTTCTTCTGGAGAAAATGTAAGCGCGACTATTCCGGTAAAAGATTTTTTAGGAGATAGATCTTTAGTTATGGCAACAAAAGAAGGGCTTATTAAGAAGACACGTTTAGATGAATACAGTAACCCGCGTAAAGGCGGGATAATAGGAATTACTTTAGAAAAAGATGATGAATTAATAGGAGTCAGTTTAACTGACGGTAAGCAGGATTTATTGCTGGCTACGCGTTTTGGTAAAGCTATACGTTTCTCTGAGACTCAGGTGCGGGATATGGGAAGAGGGGCTAAAGGAGTAAGAGGGATTAAATTGGCCCAAAAAGATCAGGTTATAGCAATGGAGACTCCTCAAAAAGATTCAACAATATTAACAGTTACGGAATTTGGTTTTGCCAAGCGCACGCCTGCCAGCCAATACCGTATCCAGAGCAGGGGCGGCAAAGGGATTATTAATATTAAAGTTACTAAAAAGAATGGTTCCGCGGTGAGTTTAAAAACCGTTTCAGATAATGATGGATTAATGGTTATAACTCAAACAGGCATGTATTTACGTTGTCCAATAAAGGATATCCGCGCTACCGGACGCAGCGCTCAAGGCGTGAGGTTGATTAAGTTAAAAGATAAAGATGCTGTTGCTACTGTAGCTGAGTTGATCGCAGAAGAAGAAGAACCGATGTCCCCATCGTCTAGCCTGGTCTAGGACACCCCTCTAAAGCGGGGCGGCCGTGGTTCAAATATGTATTATGTGTATATATTAAGAAGCTTGAAGGATAGCAAATATTATATAGGTTATACAGGGGATATAGAAAGAAGGCTTCAAGACCATAACAGAGGGAAGTCCAAGGCTATAAAATATAGAGGTCCTTTTGAGCTGATTTATAAAGAAGAACATAAGACAAGAATAGAAGCGATACGTAGAGAAATAGAAATCAAAAGATATAAAGGCGGCAACGAATTTAAAAAATTGTTAAATTCGCCGCTATAAACCATAATTTATGTCCCCATCGTCTAGCCTGGTCAGGACACCCCGCCAAGGCGGGGCGGCCGGGGTTCAAAAGACAAGAATAGAAGCGATACGAAGAGAAATAGAAATTAAAAGATATAAAGGCGGCAACGAATTTAAAAAATTGTTAAATTCGCCGCTATAAACTATAATTTATGTCCCCATCGTCTAGCCTGGTCAGGACAAGAGCTTTTCAAGCTCTCGGCCGGGGTTCAAATCCCCGTGGGGACATTTATATTGCGAGGGTAATGTTTTAAAAACCAGGTCTAGGACACCCCGCCAAGGCGGGGCGGCCGGGGTTCAAATCCCCGTGGGGACATTTTTATTTTAGAGGCTGTTGCGAAATACCTTAAATTCGTCATTCTGTCCCGACGTAACGTCGGGGCAGAATCCATAAACATTTTATCGACGATGATAGATCCTGCGCTTTCGCGCAGGATGACAAAAATGGAGTTTTGCAACAGACTCTTTTAGGGTGTTCTTATCCCGCCGTTAGCGGGATCTCACTAAATAAAAACTTAAGGTGTTCGATGTGCGGAATCGTTGGTTATGTAGGAGATAAGAATGCTCAGCCGATTCTCTTGGATGGTCTGAAGCGTTTGGAATACCGCGGGTATGATTCAAGCGGGGTAGCTATTTTATTGTCTGCAAAAAAATCTCTTTCTGTAAGAAAATCTCAAGGCAAAATTAACGCGTTAGAAAAATTATTGAAAAATAAACCGCTTTGCGGATTTTCTGGCTTGGCGCATACTAGATGGGCAACTCATGGGCAGCCTAATCAGATAAATGCGCATCCCCATTTAGATTGTAAAGACGAGATTGCTATTGTGCATAATGGGATTATTGAAAATTATGGGCAATTAAAAAGCGAATTGATTAATCAGGGGCATAAGTTTACCAGCCAGACTGATACGGAAGTAATAGTCCATCTTATTGAAAAGTTTTATAAAAACTCAATTCTTTTGGAAGAAGCTGTAAGAAAGTCTCTTGAAAAACTTGAGGGATCTTTTGCTATTGGCGTGGTATCTAAAAGAGAGCCTGATAAATTAATAGGTGCCCGTTTGGGAAGCCCATTAGTTATAGGTGTTGGAAAAAATGAAAATTTTTTGGCTTCTGATGTGCCCGCGTTATTGGATTCAGTAAAAGATGTTATTTATTTGGAAGATAATGAAATTGCGGTTTTGACTAAAGATAATATTAAAATAATGAATATGCAGGCTAAGGAAATCGAAAGAGCCGCTGTTCGCGTGACATGGGATATTTCTCAGGCGAAAAAAAACGGCTGGCCGCATTTTATGATAAAGGAAATTAATGAACAGCCGGTGATATTAGAAACAATGCTAAGCCAAAGGATAAAAAATAATTCTTCGGAAGTATTTTTTGAAGAGTTGAAAATTTCTGCCTCGTTATTTACGAATATAAATAAAATTTCTATTGTTGCCTGCGGTACAGCTTATCACGCGGGGATGTGCGGTAAATACATTATCGAGGAATTGTGCGGGATTCCGGTTACAGTAGATGTTTCAAGTGAATTCCGTTATCGTAATCCTATGGTTGACGCGGATACATTGACTATTGCGATAAGCCAGTCAGGAGAAACTGCTGATACTTTAGCGGCTGTAAAAGAGGCCAAAAAGAAAAAATCTACTGTTATTTCTATTTGTAATGTATTGGGCTCCAGCCTTGTGCGTGAATCAGACGGAGTCATATATACTCACGCCGGGCCTGAAATAGGAGTTGCTTCAACCAAAGCATATACAGCTCAGTTAGGAATTCTATATCTTTTGGCTTTATATATCGCAAGAATTAAAAGAAGCCTTAGTGAAGAAAAAATTACTAAGCTTTTGGATATTTTAAAAAGCTGTCCGCGGTTACAGCAAGATTTATTGAAGAAACAAAATTCAATTAAATTAATATCCCGCAGGCATTCTCATTTTGGCTCCTTTTTATTTTTAGGAAGAAATATAAATTACCCTATGGCTTTAGAGGGCGCGTTGAAATTAAAAGAAATTTCTTATATTCCGGCAGAGGGATACGCCGCGGGTGAAATGAAACATGGCCCTATAGCATTAATTGATGAATACCGCGCGGTAGTTTGTATTGCCGTGCAGTCAAAAGTATATGAGAAAATGATTTCCAATATTCAGGAAATACACAGCCGTCAGGGAAAGATAATTATGATTGCTACTGAGGGCGACGAAAAAGTCAAATCTTTAACCAAAGAAGTTATTTATATTCCAAAAATAGCGGAATTATTCTCTCCATTAATAGTATCATTACCCCTGCAGTTATTGGCATATCATATTTCCGTAAAACGAGGCTGTGATGTAGACCAGCCAAGGAATTTGGCAAAGTCAGTAACCGTGGAATAAAAAAATAAGATGCTGTATATAGTCGCGACCCCCATAGGTAATCTTAAAGATATTACTTTACGGGCAATTGAAGTTTTAAAAACCGTAGATTTGATTGCCTGCGAAGATACCCGTCATACAAAGATATTACTTAATCAGTATAATATAGCCACATCCCTTACTAGTTACTTTCAGCATAATCAAATTACTAAAGGCAAATATATTGTTGATTTATTAAAGCAGGGGAAATCTGTAGCATTAGTTTCAGATGCCGGCACCCCCGGTATTCTTGACCCGGGGTATAATTTGATTAATTTGGCGGTAGAAAATAATATAGAGATAACCGTTATTCCCGGCCCTTGCGCTTTTGTAAATGCTTTAGTGCTTTCCGGAAAGCCCGCGCATAAATTTCTATTTGAAGGGTTTTTGCCTAACAGGACAATTGCCAGATGTAACCGCCTGAGAAAATTAGCGGAATTAGAGTATACTATAGTTTTTTATGAATCTTGCCACCGTATTTTATCCTGCTTGGAAGATGTAGAAAAGGTTTTTGGGGATAAAGAGATAGTTGTGACAAGGGAACTTACCAAGAAATTTGAAGAAGTAAAACGCGCTAAAGTTAGTATTCTTCTTCAAGCCTTCAAAAATACCAAGCCTCGCGGAGAATTTGTTGTAATAATTTGATAAAAGGGGATAGAGGCAAGATGTCCTTTAACCTGTCATTTCGCAACAGTCCTATTATGTGGCTTAACCGTAGAATCCACGGTGCGACTTTTTTGAATATATGTGTAAAAGGGCGCTTTTAAAAGCATCGAAATGGTATCTTTATGATTGGACAGCTATTGAAGATGCCGTGAAAAGATTTGAGAATTTTGTTGCTGTGGAATTACATGCCCTGTTAAACCTGTGGACAGATTTAACAGGGGAAAACTATTCTTTGCATTATGTCAGAGACAAAGAAAAAAGAGAAACAGATTTTCTTAATTTTAATTTCTCATATTTTAGGTAATATCCCTGTTGTTCAGTTATGCCGGCAGGAAAATATATCTTCTCAGCAGAAAAAAATATTTTTCGTTTATCCGCCTAAAAATTCTTTGGTTAAATAAAAGAAATCGTTATTTTTTTCAAAGCGTCTTGAAATTTACCTAAATATAGGTTATACTTCTTGCCTGTTAGATTTAGTGCAATGGGTTAAGTTATTAAACATCCGTTAGTTCTGATTATGGAGGTAATCAGGATTACCACGGCTACTATAATAATTAATAAGTAGAGATAAACTATCCGGATTGGCTAAAATAAGAATGTGTCAATCCGTTTTTTTTGTTTATTAGGAACCACAACTATGTTAAACAAGCAAGCTAAAATCATATCATTAATATTAAGCTTTCTTTTGATATTTGAGCAAAGCGGATTAGCGCAAGTCTCTGGTTCGACAGCGCTCACCACAAGAGGCCAGCTTGACCTATCAGGCTATATCAGCGGATTAAGAAGCACGCTACCTCAAGATAAATACCGTCCCCTGCATCTACGCTATCTTGGCTATGACACTAAGAGCAATGATTTTAAGCTATTGCTGGATAAGGGCGATTTTTTGTCAGGGCACGGGGTTCAGGGTTCGGGGGACAGAGAACAGAATACTGTAGGGACAGGTCGTGACCTGTCCGTTATAAAATCAGATAATGTAGGGGACGGATTCAACCATCCCGATAATATATTAAAAGAAGAAACAGGGAAATTGATGGAGTATTTCTTCATAGGCCTAAGCCTGCCCAATGAAAGCTTCTGGGTCAATCTTCGCCCAGATAGCCCTGATAACATCATAGATAATGAATTAGCCAAAACAGACATCGGAAAAATCCTTTTAGAATCAGATGTCCAATTAAAAAAAGACACCGCCTTATATACCTCTCCTCAGACAAAAGAAGGAAAAGCCTACTGGGATAAGCTCTATAAGAAAGCAGAAGAGCTGTATGGCTATGATAACATAACCATCCCTACATTAACCCGTCCATGGATAGTGCCGGGGGAGATTATTGTAAGAGAGACGAGAGACGAAGGACGAGGGACGATTCTTTCCGCGTATGTGTATAAGGCGGTATTAAAGGTGATGCTGGAGGAAGATTATTTATCAGGGGACGGGGGACAGGGTTCAGGGAACAGGAGACAAAAAATTGTAGGGGAGGGCCTTGCGTCCTCCCATAACCAAAATACCAACAAATCATATGAATTTAAAGACCCCAGAGTCAAAGAATTAAACACCTATTCTACCCAGCTAATAAAAGAATTAATCATTCCCAAACTAACCAAAGAAATAAATACATCCAGAAGATACGCCAAACTCAGGCAGGTGTATTATAGCTTAATATTAGCGCAATGGTTTAAGCAAGGACAGGAGGCAGGCATCGGGGTTCAGTGTACAGGAAAAAATAAATCTGTAGGGACAGGTCGTGACCTGTCCGATAATTTTTATAAGGATCTTATTAATTCAAGCAATCTAACCGGATTAACATCAAAGCAGG
>JBDRLG010000075.1:0-14686 GCA_043813255.1 Candidatus Omnitrophota bacterium | reverse complement strand
CTCTATTTCTGTCATCCTGCGCGAAAGCGCAGGATCTATTATCGACGATAAAATTTTTATAGATTCTGCGGTCAAGCCCTCGGCTTCGCCGCGAGGCGAGCCGCAGAATGACAAATTTGAGGTATTTTGCAACAGACTCAACATTAAAAAATTGCCGCAAATTGCCAATTTCTGCCGCCAAAGAACCAAAGATTATTTTCGTTTTGACCCGTTTTTACATTTACGTTTTGACGCTGACAAAAAAAGGAATAGCGAAATAGAATCAGAACGGTTATCTCCTGAACAAATCGTTGCTCTAGAACAGCAGGATTCAGAACGCAAACAGGCTTTAGAAAAAAACTGTAATAAACTTATTAATCCTGAATTCACGCATTCTGGCTGTGATCATTTATTTCGCTGCGGCACAGGTAATGGTAGCTTTACAATCAGCTATGACGGTTTTTTCCGGCTCTGTTCTTCGTTATGGCACCCGGATTGCGTTTTCGATCTTAAAAAAGGCTCCCTTGCCCAAGCTTGGAATAGTTTTGTCCCTTTGGTGGAAGTAGCCCATGCCAGAAAAAAAATGTTAAATAAACCTTAATGAAAAATATTAAATTCTTACGCTATTTACTACCTTTCTGGAAAAGAGAGCTTTTAATATCATCTTTTAGCGCTGCCGCTCTATGCCTAGATTTAATCAATCCATATCTAAGTAAGCTGATTATTGATAAAGCATACGCGAATAAAGACTTTAAGTTATTTATAATTTTAATTT
Organism: Candidatus Omnitrophota bacterium; assembly: GCA_043813255.1. Taxonomy (GTDB): domain Bacteria; phylum Omnitrophota; class Gorgyraeia; order Gygaellales; family Profunditerraquicolaceae; genus JBDRLG01. Next base: position 13,932 of record JBDRLG010000075.1, on the reverse strand, counting down.
CACTCGGAGCTGTTATTTTTATCTTAAGTAATACCTTAACCGGCTTAAACGAATACCTGAATCGGTATATAAACCTAAGAATAAATTTTGATTTAAATAATAAAATCTTCAAACAATTACAACGCCTGCCTTATAGTTTTTCACAAAATGCCACAACCGGACAACGCCTTTTTAATTTAAGTTATGATATAGATCATGCTTCACATTTTATCGCTGAGATACTGCCGCAAGGGATTTCTTTAATTCCTAGGGCGTTTTTTATTTTGCTTATTATATTTTTTCTTAACTGGAAAATAGCATTGTTGGCTTTAGCGCTTACGCCATTTTTATACCTCTCGCCTTATTATTTCAGCAAAAAACTAAAAAAAGTATTTAATGTTTATTTGGAAAATTACCGAAATATTTTCTCAAGGCTTCAGGAATCATTATCGCATATACATATGGTAAAATCATTCGGCAAAGAAAACAAAGAAACATTAATTTTCGCCAAAAGAATGATAAAGAACATGCGGTTCAGATTATCTAATACCAAGACAGAAGTAATAGGGGCATTTGTTAATAGATTAGCCAACCATATAGTTTTAGGCATAATAATCCTTTATGGAGGCTTTCAGGTAATAAAAGGGCGTATAACCTTAGGAACCTTTACCACAATCGCCATCTATATCAGCCAATTATCCGGTTTATATAATTCATTAGGCTATTTTTTTCAACAGGTTTCTTTAGGCCTTGTTTCATATAAAAAGCTGGACGCGATATTAACCTCCGGGCAGGAAGTTAGAAAAAATATAACTGCGCAAACAATTATATTCCCTAAAGGGACAATACAATTTAAAGATGTGACTTTTGGATATAACCACGGGCAAAATAAAAAGATACTTAACAATATTAGTTTTAATATCCCCAGCAGCAGCTGTATTGGCATTGTCGGCCCATCAGGCAGAGGCAAAACTACCATTATAAATTTATTACTGGGATTATATGAATTAGATGCGGGAGAAATATTAATTGATGAATACAATATTAAACATGTAAAAAATAAAATATTCTATAGCCAAGTATCCGCGGCACTACAAGAACCATATTTATGGAACGATACAATAGAAAATAATATAAAATACGGCAAAGAAAACGCGGATTTTAAAGAAGTATTAAAAGCGGCGAAGATCGCCTGCGTTGATGACTTTGTAAACAGCCTTCCTGAAAAATACAATACTACTATCGGAGAAAATGCGTGTAAAATATCCGCGGGGCAAAAACAACGTATCGCTATTGCAAGGGCCTTAATAAAGAAACCTAAAATTATTATTTTAGACGAGGCATTATCTTCAATTGACGCTGATCTGGAAGGCCAAATAATAAATAACATCAGGCATTATTTTAAGGACAGCACGGTGATAGTTATTTCACACCGTTTTTCCGCCATAAACAAAATGGATAAAATTTATTTCTTAGATGACAATATCTGTATTGATACGCATCAAGAACTTATGAGAAAGAACTCCAATTATCAAAAATATGTTGCTAATCAACTAAAATATTAATAAAATCACCCCTTATATGGATCTAATTTTTTTGTCAGCTATTTTTATTACCGGTTTAAGCGGAATAATAGCGCAAATTATATTACTACGTGAACTGCTGATAAATTTTCTGGGTTCCGAGTTAACTTTAGGGATCATATTAGCAAACTGGCTGATATCCGAAGCTCTGGGAGTATTTATATTTGGAAAAATTATTGATAAAGTAAAAAATAAAATAACGGTATTTATATCACTGCAAATTATATTTTCAATATCATTAGCCTTATGCGTTTATCTTTCAAGAATATTCAAAAATATACTTGGGGTTTTGCCGGGAGAGACCCTTATATTGCCTGTAATATTTTATTCTTCATTTCTTATAATTTTCCTGCCTGCTTTTTGCCATGCGGCGTTATTTAGCTGCGGTTGTAAAATATATTCAGTTAATAAAAATGAACAGGGGCGAAATTATTCAATTAGCAGGATTTACGCGCTGGAAACAGCAGGAACAATTATAGGAGGCATACTATTAACATATCTATTTCTGCCATACCTGAACTCATTCCAAACTATATTCTTAATATCTATTACTAATCTGGCTATTTGTTTAGCTATTATAAAATATTCTCCTAATAAGTTATTAAAATACTTTATAATATTATTTACAGCTATTTTTGTTTTTTTACTGCTAAGCCCCGCGGCAAGAAATATACAAAAATATTCTTTAACACAGCAATTCAGGAAAAAGAATATTATTTCTTATAAAAATTCCCGTTATGGGAATATCACTTTAACTAAAAAAGAGAATCAATATACCCTTTTTTATAACGGTATGCCTTTGGAATCACTGCCATTTTCTGATATTACATTTAATGAAGAATTCGGGCATTTACCTCTTTTATTCCAGGATAATCCGAAAAATATACTGCTTATAGGCAAAGGGATAGGTGGTTTGTTAAAAGAAATCCTAAAACATCCGGTAAAAAAGATTGATTATATAGAATTAGATTCCCAAATAATTAATAGCTTAAAGAAAATTAATATTGACCTTATTAAACAAGAATTAAACAATCAAAAAGTCCATACTTTTTATCAAGACAGCCGTTTTTTTGTCAAAAACACCAAAAATAAATATGATTCGATATTAATTGGCCTGTCCTGCCCGTCAGACCTGTCTACAAACAGGCAATTTACTAAAGAATTCTTTATTATAGCAAAAGAAAGGCTTAACGATAAAGGAATCTTAGCGTTTTATCTGCCGGGATCTCTTACTTATATAGGCCCCGAGCTCAGAGAGATAAATGGATGCATGCTTAATACATTAAAAAAAGTTTTCCCTTATACACTGGTTATCCCTGGAGATTATAATATATTTCTGGCTTCAAATACCAGTAAAAACTTAAATACTACTGCCGGAGAGATCGCAAAAAAAATATCTGATCTCAACATAGAAACTAATTTACTTACTCCGGAATACATAAACTATAGGCTGAATTCAAACTACTATAATTGGTTTAAACAGGCAATGGCTAATTCCACTAGCAAAATAAATCAAGACACAAAACCTTACATGGTATTCCAGATGCTTATTTATTTGAATAAACAATTTTCACAAAAAACTGCTGATACGCTTAATTATTTAAAGAATATTAACTTAAAGCATATTATATTCTTAACATTATTATTAACCCTTATATTACTTACTATTTCCAAACGTTATAAAAATATCGCTATACCATATACCATATTAACTACCGGTTTTTTTGGCATGCTGATGAGCCTTATACTGATTTTTAGCTTTCAGATTATTTATGGATACTTGTATTATTTGCTTGGTTTATTAATAAGTGTCTTTATGGCTGGCGCCTGCGCAGGAAGTATTATCGCGGGTTATTTCAATAAAAAAGACAAAAGCTGCCTTAATTTAATATTCTTTTCAGAATTATTAATACTAATATTTGTCTGCTTTATTATTTTCTTCATTAATAAATTAGGCGAGTTTGCTAATTTCCCTTATGTTTTTTTTATCATCCTCTTTTTTATCCCTGGCCTTCTAACCGGTTTTGAATTTCCTTTAGCGGGGAAAATATTTCTGGGCCAAAAAGAAAAAGTAGGGGAGGTTTCAGGGTTACTTTACTTCTCTGACCTCTTAGGAGGCTGTTTAGCCGGAATATCAGGAGGAGTATTATTACTGCCGGTTCTCGGACTGATCAATACTTGTTTAGTTATAGTAATACTTAAATTAAGCAGTTTAATTTTACTTTTTCGTTATAAAAACTACAGCCTTAATTAATAACAAACTAATGAAAAAGATATTGGAATATATTAAAATTATATTTTTTTCTATTTTATTTTTTATAATCTCATTCATTCCTGAGCCTGTATCCGCTCATTACAGGGTATTTATTTTATCTTTTTTGGGTTCATTTTTTTTGATTTTATTGTTAGACAAAAAAATCCTCAAGAATTTATTTAACTTTCAAGATTGGCCATTATGGCTGTTTTTAATTTGTTTATCCGCGGGCATAATCTCAGCAACGAATAAAACTATTGCTTTATCAACATATTTTTACCTGGCTACAAATCTTTTTTTTATTTTTTTTATAGGAAAGGCCTTGTGCTATTCCGAAAAAGATAAAAATATCGCGGTGATAATTATTTGTATCTGCAGCGGTTTAGTGGCTATTTTTGGGCTTCTTGAAATTATATTTGCTTTTAATCCAATCTATGAATATTTTATCTATAACCCATTCCATGAAAGATATATTAAATATATTGTACGCCCTATGTCAACACAACTAAATCCCGCGCCATTAGCTACGTATCTGCTAATTACTTTTCCATTCGCGTTTTATATTTATAGAAAAAAAAAATTAGCAAAAAAAATATTGGGGGCTTTAGTAATTATACTCAATATTACTTGTTTTTTATTGACTTTTTGCCGCAGTTCCTATTTGGGGTTAATTACTATGTTATTTTTTTACCAATTAATAAAGAAAAAATACGGGTTTTTACTAATTAGTTTTATGACAATTATTATTATATCTATTGTGGCATATTTTTTGCCTTATCCTTGCAACCGGTTCAGCCTTTCGGGCATTTGTCTTTATGGAACCGGGATTTTTTCGCAATATCGGACAGACCGGATATTAATGGCTTGGCAGATGTTAAAAGATAGCCCGATTTTTGGAGTCGGTTTTAATCACTTTCGGATATTATTTGATAAATATTATCCCGGCATAACAAACATCCGGTATATCCCTCATGAAATAAAAATAGCGGATAATATGTATTTAACTCTCGCGGCTGAAGCAGGAATCACAGGATTAATAGGATTTTTAATCTTTATTCTTTCTTTATTCAAAAAAGGATTAAAATATTTCACGGCTTCAAAAAAACAAAATGAAAAACAGCTATTACTTTTGAGTATGTCGGCTTTAGCGGGCTTTCTTATCAGTATGGCGGGTTATGAAACATTTTACTGGCGTAATCCTTATATGTTTTTCTGTTTACTATGCGGCTTTATTCAAGGCAATACAAAGGAATGGAATGCGAAATAATAAATTCGAGAATATTGAAGGCGAACTGATTTTGCTTGCTATAAAACAATCGTTTTCAAATGATAAAACTAAAGGTATAGAATGCTTAATTAACAGCGGAAGAATTAATTGGCAGAGGTTTCAAGAATTTATTGTTTATCATGAACTAATTCTTCCGGCTTATTTAGTGTTAAAAGATTACACTTATGTAATCCCCCCTAATTTAATAAAATTATTAAAAAACAACTATTACTTCATTTTAACACGCTGTCAAAAAATTTGGCATGAGTTCCTAAGAGTATTGGATGTTTTTACACAGGCTGGCATTACTCTTTTACCCTTAAAAGGCGTAGCTTTTATTGAAGATATTTATTCAGACTTCCCTATACGTCCGATGGCAGATATAGATGTATTAGTCCAGGAAAGATATCTGAGAAAAGCTGAAATGATACTAAATGATCTTGGGTACAGCAAGGAATTATCTAACCTTAAAGAAGACTATTGGAGAAAAGAACAATGCCATATTGCTTTCTATAATAAAGAGCGGAAGAATCTGCCTTTATTGGAATTACACTGGAGCCTTGATTTTAAAAGGCAAAACCGAGAAATTTTGCCGGAAATATGGGAAAGAATAAGAGAAATTGATACCGGCGGCAGAAAAATAAATATGCTTTCTCCTGAAGATACGCTTTTTAGCTTAGCATTACATAACCGCAGATTTGGCAAGCCGCTATGCCTTAAAAACGTCTATGATTCAGTATTATTAATAAATAAATATCATTCCTGTTTTGACTGGGACTATTGTTTAAATAAAAGCAGGCAGTACGGAATTTGTTCAGCATTATTATTTATCTTATTACAATCCAAATTTCTGGGTTTAAATCTACCTGAATATGTAGAAAAAGAATTAAGCATAAACTCATGGAAAAAACAAATAATAGATAAGTTCATTAAAAAATCTACTTTTTCACCAAATCAAAACAAAAAAATCAGAAATCTCTATTTAAAATCACATTTTTTATTATATGACACATTTTTCGAACCAATAAAATATATTATTAATATACCTCAGGAACAATTTGCTAAATTTTACGGACTAAAAACATATGACAAAAAAACAAATTTTTTATATAAATTCTGTTTAATATACATATTTTTAACGAGCTCTTTATATATCATCAAAAAATTATATACCCAGAGTTATAAGATAATATCAAAAATCTTGAGGATGTTTGAGTACGGACAGGTATCCCGCAAACCTTCTTAAATATAATATTCGATATACATATACATTGATTTATCTATACCTAAAGATATAATAAAAAGCATGAAACAATACCTTTCACAATTAGATATGGAACTTACTGAACGATGCAATAATAATTGCATACATTGTTATATTAACCTGCCGCAAAATGATTTAAAAACGAGAAAAAAAGAATTAACTACCGATGAAATAAAATCTATTCTTAAAGAAGCTGCTGCTTTAGGCTGTATAACTGTCCGTTTTACGGGGGGAGAACCGTTTTTAAGAGAAGACTTTGAAGAATTATATATTTTTGCCAGAAAGCAAGGCTTAAAAATCCTGCTTTTTACCAATGCCACATTGATTACTCCTCATTTAGCAGATTTATTTACCCGCATTCCTTCTTTGGAAAAAATTGAAGTAACAATTTACGGGATGAAAAAAGAATCTTATGAAGCAGTGACTAGAATAAACGGTTCATTTGAAGCGTCAGGCAGAGGAATAAATCTGCTGTTAGAAAAGAAAATTCCTTTTGCAGTTAAAGGGGTATTGCTTCCTTCTAATAGAAATGAAATAGAAATTTTTGAGAAATGGGCTTTAAATATCCCATGGATGAATAAACCTCCGGCATATTCAATGTTTTTCAACCTGCACTGCCGGCATAATATTAATAAAAATAAGCTGATTAAAAAACTCCGTATTTCACCTCAAGAAGGATTAAAAATTCTCACCCTCCAAAAAAACAAATATATTAAAGAAATGAAGGAATTTTGCTCTAAATTCATGGGGGTTGCCGGTAATAAAATTTTTTCCTGTGGTTCAGGGATAGGCAGCGGATGTATAGATGCCTATGGAAACTTTCAGCCTTGCCTTATGTTAAAACACCCTGACACTATCTATAACTTAAAGAAAGGATCCCTTAAAGACGCCCTGACTAATTTTTTTCCTAAAGTAAGGGAAATAACCGCGGGCAATAACGCTTATTTAAACCGCTGCGCCAAGTGTTTCTTAAAAGGCCTCTGCGAACAATGCCCCGCGAAATCATACATGGAGCATAAAACATTAGATAAACCGGTAAAATATCTTTGTGAAATCGCACATGCTCAGGCAAGATTTCTAGGTTTAATTAAAGAAAAAGAAAAAGCATGGCAAGTGCGGAATTGGAAAGAACGAATAAAAGAATTCAGTGAATCAGCCAGCTAATTTCATAAGAAAGGTTAAATTGTTTAATTATATTTTTTCCCATCGCTTAATGTTGAAAGATAAAATACGCATGACTTATTATCAAAATGCTATTTCTGAAGTGGTTAAAAAAGGGTCCGTCGTGCTGGATATTGGGACAGGCAGCGGGATATTGGCATATTTTGCGTTTCAAGCTGGTGCTAAGAAAATATATGCGATAGAACACGGTGAGATTATAGAAGATGCCAAAAAACTAGCTCAATTAAATAGACTGAATAAAAAGATAATTTTCCTAAACGGAATGTCGGACAAGATTGAGCTTCCTGAAAAGGTGGATGTAGTTATCTCTGAAATCCTTGGGAATTTCGGGATTGAAGAAAATGTACACAAATTTACGATTGACGCCCGAAAAAGATTTCTAAAACCAGGAGGGATGCTTATGCCTTGCTGGCTTGATCTTTATTTAGTACCCGTAGAATCTAAGACGATATGGGAAGAGAATATAGAGATTTGGAATAATAATTTTTTTGGTTTTAATTTATTTCCCATAAGAAACTATGCCATATCACAAAGATACCTGACGGATTGTCCGGGTAAAGACCGTTTTCTGAGTAAACCCGCTTTAATTTCGCATTCTAATTTTTATGAAATTGATACGATGCCATCGATATTTGAGGCTAAATTTATCATTAATAAAACCGGGGGGTTTCAAGGATGGCTGGGATATTTTAAAGCAGGATTATCTAAAAACATTATTCTCTCGACTGATCCTAAAGAATCTGTTACCCACTGGAAACAAGTATTTTTTCCTATAGCGAATACCGTAAGAGTTAAATCCGGAGATGAAGTATATGTTAAAATAAAGGCTATACCTCGTAAAAATAATATTTTCTGGGAATGGAAAACAAGAATATTTAGAAATAAAGCTGAAGCCGCGAGTTTTAGCCAGACAAATTTCAACATTACAAAAGAAGAACTAGTACTTGGCCGCGCGGATTTTAAACCGGCCCTTACCCCAGAAGCTGAAATTTACCGAAGAATTCTTTCTCTTTGCGATGGCATTAAAACAAACCAAGAGATTGCGGATACTATCATAACTGAATATCCTAAAAAGTATAAAACAACTCAAGAAGCCTTAGGTAAAGTTACAGCTATTATACGAGGGAATATAAAGATTAGCTAAATACATAAAGCTATACCCGCACAACTATATATTAATGTTGATTTTTCTTTATTATAATATATAATGAGTCGATAAACATTCTTACTACCTCTTAACAGCCCCCAATCTGTTAAAGAGGTATAACAATTTATAACATTATCTTTTATAAGCCCTATTTGGTTATTTAACTTATCATCATAATAGTTTAAATATGTCATGTTCTAAATATTTAGAAATAAAGAAAAACACCCATATCCCTCGTTTTCCTTCTGAAGGGAATATAGATATTACTTACCGCTGTAATAATAACTGCCTGCATTGCTGGCTAAGAATCCCTGCTGATTCAAAAGAAAACAAAAAAGAACTTTCATTTGAAGAAATAAAAAGAATAGTTAACGAAGCGCGTAATATGGGATGCCGTAAATGGACTATTTCCGGAGGAGAACCAATGTTAAGGCCTGATTTTCCGGAAATATTTAACTATATTACCCAAAATTCTTTATTTTATTCCCTGAATACCAATGGCACTTTAATTACTCCGAAAATCGCGAGGCTTTTAAAAATAAAAGGGGTTAAAATGGTCGCCCTCTATGGAGCGACCGCACAGATTCATGACCATATTACACGTACTCCCGGATCATTTGAACTGACTATAAAAGGTTTTAAGTATCTAAAAGAAGCTCAAGCAGGATTTACTGTACAGCTCATTCCCATGAAAGACAATTATCATCAATTTAAAGATATGGTTAAATTAGCAGAAAACCTTAGCAAAAGTTACAGAATAGGCGCTTCATGGTTATATATGTCAGCTAGTGGGAATCTTAAAAAAAATAAAGAAATAACTCACCAACGGTTACCTCCCAAAGAAGTAGTAGAGCTGGATAAACCGGATTTATCATATCAAGGGCTGTTTAAAACACAACAAGCCAACTGTTATCAAAGTAATAATAATTATCTATTTTCTTCCTGTATAAATTCAAGGCGTGATTTCTATGTTAATCCTTATGGACAAATAAGCTTTTGTAGTTTTGTAAAAGATCCTAATCTATATTATGATTTTAAAAAAGGCAGTTTCCGGCAGGCATGGGAAGAATTCATTCCATCATTAATAAATAAAATCAAAACTACAAAAGAATATAAAGAAAATTGCGGGGCCTGCGAAATAAAAGATGACTGCCGCTGGTGCCCGGTATATGGCTACTTAGAACACCGTAGATTTGGGGCAAAAGTTAATTACCTTTGTAAAATAGCAGGAGAAAATAGAAAATTCAAAGATAATTGGCTAAAACAACACCGGCGTTATTTTAAAATTGCCGGAATAACTATTCAGGTAGAATCTGACTTACCTTTTAAACCAGATACCTTTCACTCCAGATTCAAGCATTTTGAAGTAAGTAAACCGGGTAAAGATATAATTTCTATACGCCACCATTTTTCATTACCGGATCTATCCGGCAATAACTTAGGCAGGCAAATCTACCGCAAAGCGCCCTGGGCTATTTATAAAAAAGGAGACTCTTGGCTATATTTGGGAATTTTACCCGGCCCTAAAAATAAAGATATCTATCAAGCGGTAATTTTCAATTCAGACCACAGCCGGACAAAAATATTTAACGATAGTAAAGATTATTTCCTAAAAGGCAATTTAGACTCTTTAACAATGCTGCCTACAGACCAAATAATATTAGCGCGTATTATAGCTGACCGGCAAGGCTGTTACCTGCATTCCAGTGGAGTTAATCTTAATGGAAAAGGTTTACTTTTTGCAGGGCATTCACAAGCAGGTAAATCTACTATGGCGAATTTGCTTAAAGAAGATGCTCAAATACTTTGCGATGACAGAATGATTATCCGCTGGCATCAAATTAAAGGATTTGAAATACATGGCACATGGAATCATGGGACTATACCAGATATCGCTAATAAATCCGCTCCATTAAAAGCTGTCCTATTTCTGGAAAAAGCAAAAAGCAACCGGTTAATACCTTTAACTAATAACCATGACAAAATCAGGCGGATTTTAAGCTGTTTAATTAAACCTTTTGTCACTGCGGATTGGTGGGATAAAACGCTTACTTTGGTAGAAAAAATCTCTCAAGAAATTCCCTGTTACCGTATCCAATTTAAAAAGGATAAACAAATAAAAGAACTCTTAAAATATATATAAATATGTTTAAAAAAATGGCTTTTAAAATCAGATAGTGTCAAAAGTTCTATGAAAACCACGTTTGGGCAAGGGTATCTGATATGAAAGTTTTTTTATGGTTATCATCGAAGGTGATTTTCTTGCTCGTGTGTAATATTATGAAGGAGTAAGGAGGGAATCTTTCATCGTGTCATTGCGAGCGCTTTTTGCGAAGCAATCTTAAAGTATGCTTACTAAGCAGTATTACGTATATTTCGGTATAGGAAAGTATAAAATACTTTCCCACACCACTGAAAATTTCACTAGAAGTAAAAAGTTATTTACCAAAGGTAAATTTTCTTGTCTAACGAATTGGAATAACAAAGTTCTTTATATTGGAGTAACCAATGACTTAAAGCGCAGAGTCTATGAACACAAAAATGCTTTAACGCGAGGATTTAGACAAAAATATAACGTGAATAAATTGGTTTATTATGAGATTTGTGAAGAAATAGAGGCAGCTATTTTATGGTTATCACCGAAGGTGATTTTCTTGAGAGAGAAGCAAATTAAGGCTGGGCCTAGACAAAAAAAAACGAGCTTATTGCAAGAACTAATCCCAGATGGGAAGATTTGGCTGATAGTATATAAAGTTGTTCAAAAGATTGCTTCGCAAAAAGCGCTCGCAATGACACTTTTTAGGGGGAGGCAAGTATATTTTACAAAACTTACTGTAATTATTATAGATATAAAAAAATTAACTAAAAAATTTTGACAATACGCAATAAAGAAAGGGGATGGTAAATATGAAATCAAAAATATGTTTATTTACGTTGATTTTATTGATCGGTTTGTTGTCGGTTGCTTTTGCTGCCGAAGATAGCCGCTGTGCTATCATTGTTAAAATCGATGGAAGTGCTGAGGTTAGGACTGCCGCTAAACAGTGGGTTAGAGCTAAAGTAAATATGAAACTTGTGCAGGGCGATATCATACGTACCAATGAGAAATCTGTTGTTCTTTTACAATTGGATTCTGAACAGACGGCTGTTGTTGAAATAAAAGAGAACAGTAAGCTTAAATTAGCAGAGTTACAAAGTACCAAAGAAGGAGATGTTGTTACTCTTTTAGATTTGTCTATGGGAGATATTCTTATTGAGGCAAAAAAATTGCAAACGACGAAATCGAAATTTGAAGTTAAAACCCCTACCTCTATTGTCGCGGTAAGAGGGACTAAATTTGAAGTATCTGTTAAAGCTATAGAGTAACTACAGGGTGATTTCTTTGAAATTTAAAAAGGCTTTTTTTGTCAATCTTATATTAGCGGTTTTATCTGTTTTTCTGATTTCTTTTTTTTCACAGAAAAGTTTCTTAAAACGGATTGAATTGTTAAGCTTAGATTCTTCATTTCGGATAAGAGGATCTGTTCCTACCGCATCAAATATAATTATTATTGAGATTACCGATGATGATATAGCTGCAGTAGGCAGCTGGCCATGGAAAAGGACGTGGTACGCGGCGGCCATTCACGCGCTTCAAGATTTAGGCGTGAAATATATTTATTTTGATATCGTATTATCAGAAGATTTACTGCCGGAAGACGACGTATTGTTTGAAGAGGTCCTGAAGTCCTCTGGAAATGTTTATTTGCCTTTTGTTTTTAACAGGTATCCTTTTAGCATAAGTGACGCGCTTTTACCTCTAAAAAGGTTTGCTGATTACAGTAAAACAGCCCCTGTAAATATTTATCCGGATTTAGACGGCGTGTTAAGACAGATGCCTATTTTTTATAATGCTGATAACCAGATATATCCTTCTATCCCGTTAATGATTTTTATGGATGATAAGGGATTGAAAATTAAACAGGCGGATAACAATTGCCTTGTTTTGACAAATTCAGAAAAAACCGTTAAAATTCCAGTTATTCAAAAAGACAAGATAGTTATTAACTGGATTGAGAAATGGGAAAACTTATTCACTCACTATGATTTTATTGATTTGCTGGCAGAATATAAAGAATTTAAAGACAGCCGAAAAAGCGGCATAGATTTCAATAAATTTAAAAACAGTATCTGCTTTATTACTAATACCTCGATAGGGCTTTATGATATAAAGCCTGTTCCTATACAACCGGTGTATCCGGGCATAGGAATAGTTGCTACAACGCTTGATAATTTGCTCTCAGGAAGGTTTTTTCATTACGCTCCTTTTTGGGTGAATTTTTTGATACTCTGTTTTATGTGTTTTTTGCCAGCTTATTTGAATTCGGGAAAAAAGCCTCTGATAGAAACAGCAGGAGTGATTTTAGTGGCCGGCGGATATTTCCTTATCCATTTTTTACTGTTAAAAAATAATATATTAATTACCCTTGCCTATCCTCTTTGCGGGTTATTTTTAAGCTATATTTTAATAAATGTTTTTAATTTCTTTTCCGCTGTAAAAAAACAAAGGCATCTTTTGAAAATAGCGGTTACCGATGAACTCACGGGAATATACAATATAAGGTATTTTAAGGTAGTGCTTGATGAAGAATTTAAATTGGCGAAAATTGATCCCTCCAAAAGAAAATTCTGCGTGTTGATGATTGATTTTGATTATTTCAAAAAAGTCAATGATACTTATGGGCATAGTATGGGAGATTTTGTGCTTTCGCAAATAACCCAGGTTTTAAAATCCTGTATAAGGGCCTCTGATGTTATATCCAGATATGGCGGTGATGAAATAGTTGTATTGTTAAGGATGTGTTCATTGGATAAAGGAATGAGGATTGCCGAAAAATTACGGTACGCAGTAGAAAATTATGTGTTTCAGAAAGAACAGTGTATTCATAAAGGAACGGTAAGTATAGGGATTTCTACGTATAAGTTCAAATCCGATACCATGGAAGAAATAATAAAAAGGGCTGATTTGGGTCTTTATAAAGCAAAAGAATCCGGAAGAAACCGTGTTTGTTGCGTGGGAAAAAGTAAGTAAGTTTATTAATTTAGGTTCTTTCGTAAATATTGTGAACTTTAGCATTTTCCCCCTTGTTTTGTATTCTTTATCTGCTGAGGCATTCGCGAAAAAGTTTTTCGGCGGCTGCGGAACTCGCCCGTCGGCTCTTACGAGCCAGGACGGGCTCAAACAGTCCTCGCCGAAAGATTCCGAAAAACTTTTCC
>JBDRLG010000074.1:0-4689 GCA_043813255.1 Candidatus Omnitrophota bacterium | reverse complement strand
TCCAAATTAGTGTCATTGCGAGCGGAGCGAAGCAATCTTAACGACGGAAGATTGCTTCGTCCCCCGACGTAACGTCGGGGTCCTCGCAATGACACGCTATTGACATCTCAAAAACATTTTACCGGCAATAACAATTATCATAATTGGGACACAAATGATTGAATATTATTTGTAATTTGGAATTTCATATCTTTACTACTTATAATGTTTCTATTAAATTTTGTTTAACCATCTCTTCTATTATGCGCTTAGACAACGCTGTTGCCATATGCCCGGATCCATTATCTTCTATAAACACACAAATAACAAATTTAGGTTTTTTATACGGGAAAAACCCGGCAAACCAACCGTGCGTCAAACCACGGGAAAATTCAGCCGTGCCGGTTTTTCCGGCAACAGTAACTACCAGATTAGAAAGCGTATGAGCTGTCCCATCAGAGGCAGAAACAACTCTTCTCAAATCCTGCCGGACTTGATTTATAACATCTTCTTTTATCGAAATCCTGGAAATACTCTTTTGGTATTTGGAAATATCCTTGCCTCCTACACTTTTTACAATATACGGCCTTACCAACATGCCGCCATTGGCGAATACAGCCATAAGGCGGACAATCTGTATAGGAGTAACTAAAACATATCCCTGCCCGATAACAAAATTCGCTGTATCGCCGTCATACCAACTCTGAAAATTATGCATGCGTTTCCATAAGGGGTCAGGAATAACACCGCTGGCTTCATACGGCAAATCGACTCCGGTTAATTTTGATAACCCAAATTTAAGAGCATAATCATGTATTGTTTGAGGCCCCAGCATTAATCCCAACTTATAAAAATAAACATCGCATGAATGAGCGATAGCGTCTGCCAGATTTTCTTCTTTATGAGTTGACCAACATTTGAAATTACGATTACCTATCCCCATACTACCCGGGCAAAAATAAGTGGTAGAAGGATTAATTTTGCCTGATTCCAAGCCAGCGCATGCTGAAACTAATTTAAATACTGAAGCCGAAGGGTACAATCCGGAAATCGACCGGTTTAATAACGAGGAATCTTTTAACTGGCTCATATAAGACGACGGTCCTTCTGTAAACGCGGAAGGAGAAAAATCAGGAGAACTTGCCATAGCAATAATCTCGCCGCTATAAGGATCCATAAGAATAACACTCCCTTTTATACCAGCCAACGAATTTTCAGCTATTTTTTGGATATTTATATCTATGCTTAACTGTATATCTTCCCCATCCTCAGAAGATTTAAACCCTAATACCCGCGTGAACCTGCTGCGGTAATCTACTTCTACTGACAATGCTCCTTCTGTCTGGCGTAAATAATAATCAAATTTTTCTTCTATTCCTCCATAGCCGACTATATCCTTAACTTTATACCCATACTCCTGCAATTTCATCAAACGCCAAGTATCTATTTCATTTAAATATCCTAAAACATGGCTTGCAAGTTTATCACAGGGATAATACCGGACAGGTTTAGGCTGAATAATTATATTATTATAATCCGCTTTTAGTTCTCCTAACATAATAGCTTTTTGCATATCAATATTCTTTAATATAACCACAGGAATAAAAGGAGCAATATAATTCCTTCTGAAAGTATTCTTTAAATCTTTAAAATTGATAGGGATCAATTCAGAAAGTCTCTTTAAAGTATTATCTATCTGAATTTTATCCTGTGGCAAAAGCATCAAATCATAAGTAAGTTTACTGCCAACAATCAAGTCTCCTTTTCTATCTATAATTTTTCCCCTGGCGCCTTCCTGAGATATCAGCCTTATACAATTTTTGTCGCTTAATTGCGTAAATTTTTCTCTATTGATAACCTGAAGTTTAAAGATACCAAAAGAGAGCAATAAAAAAATCCCTATTACTGTTAAATTAATGCCTCTAACTCTCATAGTCTTAATAACTGTAGCATCTTAGTAAATCCAATACTTTAACTACCAAAGGCGAAATTACCGCGCTGTATAAAGACTCAATAAAAATAACCCGCATAAAAATACCAAAAGGTATAATTTTACCGCTAAATGCAAAAATAATCCGTGAAATAATATTATTTAAAAAAACTGCTATGAATGTTATAACCATCAAAGCATATATATCTTCTACCGATATCTTTCTTGATACTTTATAGACTAAATAACTTATCAAAGGAAACAAAATTGTATTTAGCCCAAAAGGCTCAAAACAAAACGTATCCTTAAGTATCCCCGCGAATAAACTAAAAAACAAAACCCATCTCCATTCCCAAAAAACACTTAAGATGACAATAATAACTAACAATAAATCCGGTTTTATCCCAAAAAATTTAAAATTATTCAGGAGAGTTGCCTCTAATAAAGCAAAAATATAAATTAATACCAAAATAATCCAATTTCTCATTGTTTATTTTAAAGTTTTATTGAATCCGGCATGAACATTAATTAAAAATATACTTTTTCAGTGTTAACTAATTAATAACTACTAAAACTTCTTCAATACTAGACAGATTAACCGCGGGCTTTATATTCGCATAGCGGCTCAATCCCGAAAACTCTTCTCCCACATCAGTAACAGTCCCAATAATTAGCCCTTTCGGGTAATTATCAGTTAAACCGGAAGTCAGGACCAGATCAGAGACTTTAATATCACAGTCTTTAGGCAGGTACTTCATAATCAGCGAATTGCCTAATGCCCCGGCTACAAGCCCTTCCTGACGGCTGCGTTGTACTATAGCGGAAACTCCGAAATTAGAATCATTTATAAGCATTATTTTACTGGTTGAATCCGCGCACTCTATGACTCTGCCAACCAACCCTGAATAACTTATTACCGCATAGCCGCGTTTTATGCCATTAGATATCCCTTTATCAATAATAATTATGGAAGACCAATTATCAGGAGAATAGCCAATAACTTTTGCCACGATAACTTTAAAACTGGATCTCTCTTTAAAAGAAAGCATCCGGCGAAGACGGTCATTTTCAAACCTAACTTCATTTAAAGTATTAATATTTTGTTTCAATAACCCTATTTCTTTTTTTAACTGTTCATTTTCCCTGTAATTTCGATGATAAAAAATAATACCTTTTATTTCATATCCAATAAATACGAATATTTTTAGAGGGTATTTTAATATACTTATTACCGGGGCCCTTAAGGTAGGAATAAGGCTGGAAAATAATATAACTATAAGTACTATCGCTACTATATTTAAATTTTTCTTATATTTAAACACATTTTACTTAGTTTCCACTGAAAAAGCCTTGAAACTATGATTACAGCGATTAAAAATCAGATTACACAGATTAATACAGCGTTGAACCCATATCGCTGTAATCTTTTTGAAAATCCCTGTAATCAAGTTAATGCTGGGTTTTTCAGCATTAACTACTTAATGAATATCTGCTTTTATGGGGACAGTGACTTTTTTTAGATAACTAATTTCATTTAAAACTTTGCCTGTGCCATTAGCTACAGCTGTCAGAGGATCATCCGCGACATGAACAGGTAAACCTGTTTCTTCAGAAATCAATTTATCCAATCCTCTTAATAAAGAACCTCCTCCTGCCATAACAATGCCGTGTTCAATCAAATCCGCGGCTAATTCCGGAGGCGTCCTTTCCAAAGATATCTTTGTCATTTCTACTATAGCACGCAAAGGTTCCTGTAAGGCTTCTCTTACTTCTTCAGAAGTTATAATTACAGTCTTAGGCAGCCCGGCGACTAAATCCCTGCCTTTAACTTCCAGAGGCATTTCTTCTTCTAATGGGTAAGCTGAACCGATTTTTATTTTTATTTCTTCAGCAGTACGTTCCCCAATCATCAGGTTATAAGTTTTTTTGAGGTATTCAATCACAGCTTCATTCATCTCATCACCGCCTATACGAATAGACTTGGAAAAAACTATACCCGCAAGAGAAATAACCGCAATCTCTGTTGTCCCGCCACCGATATCAATAATCATATTTCCTAAAGGTTCATCAATCGGCAAACCCACACCTATTGCCGCGGCTACAGGCTCTTCTATCAAATAAACCTCTCTGGCACCTGCCCGTTCTGCTGACTCCTTAACCGCCCGCCTCTCCACTTCTGTAATTCCTGAAGGTATAGCAATAATAATCCTTGGCCGGACCTGAAAACGGCGGTTACGGACCCTGCGTATAAAATGCCTTAACATCGCTTCAGTTATTTCAAAATCTGTAATTACGCCATCTCTCATCGGGCGTATTGCCACAATATTTCCTGGAGTGCGCCCAAGCATCCTCTTAGCTTCTTCTCCAACTGCTAAAACATGCGAAGTACCGCGTTCCACAGCTACAACAGAAGGTTCACAAAGAACAACTCCTTTACCTTTTACATATATTAAAGTAGTAGCTGTGCCTAAATCTATGCCTATATCATTAGACAATAATCCTAAAATATAATTAACTATATTATTTAACAACGACTTAAACTTAGCCACTCTATTCTCCTAGTATAATCTTAATGAATTCTATCAAAGATTAAAATACCTGTCAAATAAAAATTTAGTTCTTTCCCATGTTTACAGCAATTGAGTCTGTTGCAAAATACCTCAAATTTGTCATTCTGCGGCTCGCCTCGCGGCGAAGCCGAGGGCTTGACCGCAGAATCTATAAAAATTTTATCGTCGATAATAGATCCTGCGCTTTCGCGCAGGATGACAGAAATAGAG
>JBDRLG010000073.1:0-2311 GCA_043813255.1 Candidatus Omnitrophota bacterium | reverse complement strand
GGATGTAGGTAACTTAGGGCCATATGCCGGAGCAATTACGAACTTAGCATTAACCTCAGCGATAAGAGCGGCAATGTCAGGTACACAGGGGCAGGGTACTGAATTAGGCAAGCAGATGTTCTTAGCTGGAACAACACAGGCGGCAGGAAGCCTGCTTAGCGGCGGCATAGGCACATTAGATGTAGAAGGAAATATCTATTATAACGCCACACCTGACGCAAGCTACGCCGCGGAGATGATAGACTTCTCAAGGGCGGCAAACAATTTAACCAGCTCAGCAGGCAAGTATGATCCGAAGAATGGAAAAGGCGGGGTATTAAACGCGATAGTAAACAAATATTTCAACAATATAAATTCGCAGGCAAACAGTAATATTATAGGAATGATAGATGATAGATTGGATAAAATAGACTATGTAAAACAAGGAGATGATAAATATGTCCGGCAGAGGTGGTTAGAAGATAGTAATGGTAATAAAACAATATTAGAGCGGGCGCCATTATGGAACCCTAATACATTTAGAGAAGTAAAACTGCCTAGTAAAATAATAAAAGATATAGCCTATGTTGTTCTGCCTGATAATCAAGAATACGAAATACCGGAAGTGAGGTTTTCCAAGTATAATATTCATAGAAATCCGCAGGGTCATTTAAGAAAAACAAGAGAAAATGCCGATACAGAAACAGAAAGCGAAGCTGAAGGAAATAGCCAGACGGCGAAAAACCGGACTTTTTGGGGATGGTTAACAGGAGGAGATAAAGAACCTGTTGTAGTAGAGCCTGTAAAAACAGCTGTGGATGCTTCTTCTGCCTTGAAAAATCCGGATGAGAATTCGGTTATGTCAATCACATATGAAGGAATAGAATTACTTCCTTCGCAGGCTTTAGATTTTTCTAAACCTGATGTTAAACCTGATATTGGAGAACAATATGGAGAGCAATATGAATTTATAAAAGGAGTTCTTAATGGTAAGACAATTATTTCTCCCGAAGGAACTGCTATTAATAGAAAGCATCCCGATAGGCATGTTAGTGGTGGAGAAAATATAGTTCCGGTACTAGATACGGTTATTAACGCGGCAAAAAAACAGAACCTTGTTACTCCTGAAATGGAAAAATCCGCGAAAAAAGAGTTGTATAATCAAGAATATGGCTCAGCTTGCAAAAAAATAATCATAGCATATCAAAAAGCAAATGGGCTTTTGCCAGATGGCTCTATTGGCAAGAATACGCTTTCAGTATTGTATGGTGTAAAAGCTCCAAAGTTGTCTCATTCGCGAAGCACAGGCACAGCTATTTTACCAAGAGATTCTTCTGTTGTGATTAAGCCAGCAAAAGTAAATGCTGTTTTAGATCTCAGTTCGGATCCCAACAAGAGCTTTAAGGCGAGCCTTGATGAGATGCGGCCAAGTTATGAAATTAAAAAGGTTGATTTACAGCAGCCGAAAAAGATACAAAGTAATGCAGTGGTAGACCCCAGTGATTTTCTGAATAAGCAAGTGGGGTATTTGCGAGCCGTGGGTTTAATAAAATACAATGAACAAGAAGTAAGGCCAGATTATTATAAAGAACCAGTTATTGGAATTAAAGAAGTTTCAGTAGGAAATGGAAGATTTCTCTTTGTAAAAACATGTAATAGCAAAGGAGCTTTTTGTATTGGTGTTTTCCGAAATGGAAAATTCTTTGGCAATATGTCAAAGATAAATAGTGCTAGTGGTGGTGAGCATTTTTTAAGAATCCATGATGATAATAATAATTTGCTATTGACAGTACCAGAAAATAAAACAAGAGGTGTTCCTTTGAATGTAGGCGTTATTAAATTTTAAATAAGAGGTTGTTTTTCTCTGTAATTGTCCAATCTGCTTAATATTAGCCAGCAAATGTCCAAACTAAAGTAATTTCTTCTTTTTTTATCATTCTGCCATTGTAAGATAGTCTATAGAGAAGTGTGTCATTGCGACCCTGCACCGTATGGTGCAGGGGAAGCAATCCTAATAAGATTGCCGCGGGCTTCGCTCTCTCAATCAGACTGTGTCGCAATCCATATTTTAACGCGGTAGCCGCAACCTTTAGGTTGCGTTTTCGACGCTGGTAAAACGCTCCGCTTACGGAGCGACTACCAGTATAATAGCAAATTATGGGTTCTTTCGTAAATATTGTGAACTTTAGCGTTTTCCCCCTTGTTTTGTATTCTTTATCTGCTGAGGCATTCGCGAAAAAGTTTTTCGGCGGCTGCGGAACTCGCCCGTCGGCTCTTACGAGCCAGGACGGGCTCAAACAGTCCTCGCCGAAAGATTCCGAAAAACTTTTCC
>JBDRLG010000072.1:0-6327 GCA_043813255.1 Candidatus Omnitrophota bacterium | reverse complement strand
CTGCCTTAATGACGCGTATCTGGCGGATGAATTTACTTCAGTTGTAAGTTTAGGAATAATTGTCTCTCTGATTAACTGCGAAGAATATTCATTTAATGCTTTAGTACGGGAATCGCTAAAATTATAATCTTTAGAATCTTTCAAATAATCCTGCTCTAGCATTACCTTTAAACTCGCTTTATACACATACGCAGAACCTGCGGTCTCACGGATAATTACTTCTCCCGGCACGATCCATGGGCGGGTAAGGGTTGGGATTGTGACGTTCTCTGAGTTAAATATTTCGTTGGCTTTCTTATATAATTTATTCCAGTAAATCTTGCCTTCTTTGGTTTCAGGAGAAGTAAATCTGGCAAGGTCTTTCTTAAGCTGGACATCCGCTTGTAAAAGGACTTTTCCAAAATCTGTCCTTGCTAATACCGGATCTATGATATTATTCTCTGAATCGGGACGAAGGTTTACCCAGAACTTCTCGTCTGCGAGGCTTATTCCTGTAAGAAAATATTTCAGAAGCTCCTTGCTTTGTTCTTTGATCTGGCTGTCTTTTACTGCTTTTAAATCTCCTTTATCAACAAATATCTGAAAATTATCGGTGAGAGGATTATATGAAAAACTTCTCAAATGCAGAGGATTACATACATCAGCACTGGAAACAGCGCTTGTTTGCCCCATATACCTTGTTATATCCAGCTGGCCAATACTCTGGGCAAACCCTGCCTGCTGTAATACGAAACTAAATATTATCCACAGCGAAAACACTTTACGCATTATACTGCCTTTCATCCCGTTCCTCCTTGTTTAAAAAAAGCATTTTCCAAAAAAAAATCGGATTGACCCTTAATCAATCCGACAAGAAAATTTACCTTTAGCAAATAACTTACTAGGTTAATTTTCAGTGGTTAGAAAAGTATTTTATACTTTTCCATACCAAAATAAAATCGCTTTTTTTGCTTCAGCTGAATTCAACACAGATGTTTTCGCAATAATCCTCGTGCGATTTTAAAACTCCCAATGTTTTCTAACTCCCTCCAAAGTCAGAAAACAACATCTATGTAACTTTAATGCAAGATTAAATATATCATAAGCCTTGAAGTTGTCAAGAAAATTTTTTATGCTATTTTATCGACGAGAAGTATAAACAAATCAGATAAGAGGCAGATTGGTATTGCCCATAAGATACTTATCAATATAATATGCTGCTGTCCTGCCTTCGCTGATTGCCCAGACGATTAAAGACTGCCCTCTACGGGCGTCTCCAGCGGAAAATACGCCTTTAACAGAACTCATATATGAATTATCAGTCAAAACATTGCCTTTTTTATCAAATTCAAGTTTTAAATTTTTAAGTAACCCTTCATGCTGCGGCTGAATAAACCCTATAGCTAATATTACTAAATCCGCTTCCATCTCAAATTCAGATCCGCTGATTTCTTTCATCATCGGACAGCCTTTATTATCTTTCTCTGAAAAATTCACCTCAACACATTCAACTTTAATTACACAGCCGTCTTTACCTGTAAACTTTTTAGTTAACACCGCCCATTTACGCTCTGATCCCTCCTGATGGCTGGTAGAAGTTTTTAAGATCATCGGGTATTTGGGCCAGGGAAAATCTTCTGTGCGGCACTCTGCGGGCTTAGGCATAACTTCAATCTGCACCACGCAAGAAGCTCCCTGCCTATTTGCTATTCCTACACAATCAGCGCCGGTATCTCCTCCTCCAATTACCAAAACTTTTTTTTCTTTTGCGTCTATTATCTTGTCCGCGGGAATATTTTCTCCAGATGCCCTCTTGTTTGACTGTCCAAGATAATCCATCGCGAAATGGACGCCTTTTAAATCCCGCCCCTCAATATTTAAATCCCTTGCCACACTACATCCGCAAGTAAGGCATACCGCTTCGAATTCTTTCAGCAGCTTTTCAACTGGATAATCTAAACCAACATTTGTATTAACGATAAATTCTATGCCTTCTTGTTTTAAAATATTAACCCTGCGGTCAATAATCCATTTTTCTAATTTAAAATCCGGAATACCGTAACGCAATATCCCCCCAACTTTATCGTCTTTTTCAAAGACTGTTACTCTATGGCCTGCTTTATTCAATTGATCGGCACAGGCGATCCCCGCAGGGCCTGAACCAATAACAGCAACACCCTTTCCAGTGTTTTTTTTGGGAGGATTCGCTTTTATTAACCCCTGTTTAAAACCATATTCAATAATAGCCAGTTCATTTTCCCGGACACTCACCGGATCATCATTTATTCCTAATACACAAGCATACTCGCACAAAGAAGGACAAAGCCTTCCGGTAATCTCAGGCAGATTATTACAGGCAAGAAGCAAATCCAGAGCCCTTTGCCAATTGCCTTTAAACATAAAATCATTCCATTCAGGAATATAATTCCCTACGGGACAGACCCAATGACAAAAAGGAGTGCCGCAATCCATGCATCTAGAAGCCTGTTCTTTGGAAACTTCTTCTTTAGGCAATACTGTCACCTCTTTATAGTCTTTTATCCGTTCGCACACAGGCCGGTATTCAGACGCGCGCCGTTTAACTTTTAAAAAACCTTTTGTATCGCCCATTAATTATCCTTCCAGATCCTGAGCTAATCCTAAGTTCTCTTCCATTTGTTTAGCCTCTAAAATACGCTTATATTCCAAAGGCATAACTTTAACAAATCGTTTTAGCTGATTCGATAAATCATCTAATACCTTCTTAGCTAAAGGGCTGTTTGTATATTTATAATGATTATGCAAGAGCTCATAAATAACTGTCCCATCATCAGAAGACACCTCTTCAAGAACAACCATTTCCATATTACATTTATCTTTAAACCGTCTGAAAAAGCAGGACTCAGACGGTTTAACCCCGAACTCCGACAAAGGAGGAGCTTCGGGGTTAAAATTACCTTCTATATCATAAACATAAGCTATGCCGCCTGACATACCCGCGGCAAAATTTCTTCCTGTCTTTCCTAATATAACAACCCTTCCTCCATTAATAGATTCACAACCGTGGTCTCCAACGCCTTCTACCACCGCGTAAAGCCCTGAATTCCTGATACAAAACCGCTCACCCGCTAATCCGCGTATATATGCCTCTCCATTAATCGCTCCGTAAAAAGTAGTATTACCTATAATAATATTCTCTTCGGAACGATAATCCGCTTTACGATCCGGATAAATAATAATTTTGCCTCCGGAAATACCTTTTCCCACATAATCATTAGCCATTCCCTCAAGTTCAAAAGTAATCCCTTTCGCTAAAAACGCGCCAAAGCTTTGTCCGGCAACGCCTTTTAACTTACAATAGATCGTATCTTCAGACAAAGCCGCTTCTCCATATCTCTTACATACTTCTCCACTCAACATTGCGCCTGTGGTTCTATTAATATTCTCAATTTTTAATTCTAATTTAACAGATTTTGCTTCTTCTAAAGCGCTTTTTGCTAATTTAATTAATTTTAAATCTAAAACATCATTAATATTATGATCTTGTTTTATAGTACAATATGTACCTGTTGATTTTGAAGCATCAGGCTTATAAAGAATTCTTGAAAAATCAATATTAGCTGTTTTCCATGAAAGAATCTCTTTATTGAGTTCTACGAGGTCTGTCCTGCCAACCATTTCATCTATTTTTTTAATACCAAGAACACTCATTATTTCACGCAGTTCGGAAGCTACAAATCTAAGATAATTAACTACATACTCCGGCCTGCCTCTGAATCTTTTACGCAATATTTCATCTTGTGTCGCTATCCCCAAAGAGCAATTATTTAAATTACAATGCCTGAGCATTACGCAGCCAAGAGTAATAAGCACAGCTGTACAAAAACCGAACTCTTCAGCTCCCAATAAACAAGCAATAGCAGCATCTCTTCCAGTGCGCATCTGACCGTCAGCCTGCAGGCGAACCCTGCTTCTTAAATCATTCAACACCAGCGTCTGATGAGTCTCTGAAAGCCCCAATTCCCAAGGAAGCCCCGCGTGCTTAATAGAACTTAAAGGCGAAGCTCCTGTGCCTCCGTCAAAACCAGATATTAAAATCATATCCGCGTGGCCTTTGGCCACACCCGCGGCCACAGTCCCCACTCCGATTTCAGATACAAGCTTTACGCTAATCCTTGCTCCGGGATTTGTATTCTTTAAATCAAATATTAACTGCGCTAAATCTTCAATAGAATAAATATCATGATGAGGAGGAGGAGAAATTAAAGTAACTCCCGGAGTAGTATAGCGGGTTTTAGCGATAGTAACGCTGACTTTATGGCCGGGCAGCTGCCCGCCTTCTCCCGGCTTAGCGCCCTGGGCGATTTTTATCTGTATCTCGTCGGCATTAACAAGATAATTCGCGGCAACACCAAACCTTCCGGAAGCAACCTGTTTAATCGCGCTTCTTGCCGAATCACCATTAGGCAAAGGAATAAATCTCGCGGGGTCTTCCCCTCCTTCTCCAGTATTGGATTTTCCTTTCAGGCGATTCATAGCAATAGCTATTGTTTCATGTGTTTCCTTACTAATTGAACCAAAACTCATTGCCCCTGTTACAAAACGCTTAACTATTTCCTCCACAGGTTCTACTTCTTCAAGAGATATATGCTTAGACGATTTAAATTTCAATAAGCTTCTTAAAGTAACCGGCTGTTTTGACTGATTATTTATTAAATCGGCAAATTTCTTATATTCTTCATAATCCGCGTTCCATACTGAATCCTGCAGCAGTGATATCGTCTCAGGATTCCAGAGATGCACCTCACCGTCTTTATTCCATTGATACAACCCGCCTGAAACTAAAGGAAGATTCATCCCTTTTTCTTCAAATGCCTGCTTATGCCTTAAAATCGTTTCTTTTTCAATTTCCTTAAAACCTGCCCCTCCTATACGTGATACAGTACCGGTAAAACAAAGATCAACTACTTCTTTACTCAATCCCAATATTTCAAAAATCTGGGCTGCCCTATAACTTTGCAGAGTTGAAATGCCCATTTTAGAAAGTATTTTAAGTATTCCCTTATTGACAGCTTTAATATAATTACTTACCGCTTTGGTTTTATCTGTTAATCCGGCATCTACTGACTCAACTAAAGACTCAACAACTTTATACGCAAGGTATGGATTAACGCAGTCAGCGCCAAAGCCGAATAAAAGCGCGAAATGATGGACCTCCCGAGGTTCAGCGCTTTCTATAATTATGCCTATCTGAGTGCGCAGGGCATTTTGAACAAGATGATGATGCACAGCTCCAACAGCTAATAACGCGGGCAGGCTCGCGAACTCCTCATTTACTCCTTTATCACTCAAGATAATAAATGTATATCCCTGTTTAATAGCGTCAACTGCTTCACCACATATTTTATTTATTGCCTTTAATAACCCATCCTCTTCATTAACATTAAACAAAAGAGAAATTGTTCTTGTTTTAAATCCTTCCTGCTTTATGCCGCTTATTTTTAATAATTCTTCATCTTTAAGTATGGGCTGTTTAACTTTTAATTTCCTGCAATGCGCGGGGCTTTCTTCCAATAAATTCTTTTCAGGGCCAAGATAAGTTTCAAGGCTCATAACCACTTCTTCCCTGATAGGATCTATAGCAGGATTAGTAACCTGCGCGAATAATTGTTTAAAATAATTATATAAAAGCTGAGGCCTTTCTGATAAAACCGCGTGAGGGCAGTCATTGCCCATTGCGCCTACAGGTTCCTGCGCAGTTTCAACCATAGGCTTAATTACTACCTTTAAATCTTCGCGGCTATAACCAAAAACTTTTAATAATTCATCTATACCCTCAAGGCTATTGCTCCCTTCTAGCTTCTCTCCATCGAATTTAATATTTTCTAAATCTATCAAATTACTCTTTACCCAATCCCCATAAGGCTTGGATTTAGCGATAGACGTCTTTAACTCTTCATCACTAATAATACGGCCTACCTGTGTATCTATAAAAAACATTTTACCCGGCTCAAGCCTGCCGGAAAACAAAATATCTTCAGGCTTAATATCCAAAACACCTGCTTCAGAAGACATAACTACAAAATCTTTTTTTGTTATAATGTAACGCGCTGGCCTAAGGCCGTTTCTATCAAGCACAGCGCCAATGCTTGTGCCGTCAGTAAAAGCAATTGCCGCAGGGCCATCCCAAGGCTCCATAAGGCAGGCATGGTACTTATAAAAATCTTTCAACCCTTGGCCCATAAGATTATCATGCTGCCATGCCGCGGGGATAAGCATCATCATTGCGTGGGCCAATGGCCTGCCGCTTAAAACTAACAATTCAAAAACATTATCTATAGCCGCGGAATCACTGCCTCCGGGCACAAT
>JBDRLG010000071.1:0-5038 GCA_043813255.1 Candidatus Omnitrophota bacterium | reverse complement strand
TATTTCTGTCATCCTGCGCGAAAGCGCAGGATCTATTATCGACGATAAAATTTTTATAGATTCTGCGGTCAAGCCCTCGGCTTCGCCGCGAGGCGAGCCGCAGAATGACAAATTTGAGGTATTTTGCAACAGACTCTAATTTGATACAAAGTCAGCAGGATTTTTGATATTGTCTAAACATGTTTTCTTTTGACTTTTGTCAAAGTATTTGCTATCATTTTCCCATGCATAAACTAAAAATAGGAGTGATTGGAGTAGGGCATTTAGGTAGTATACATGCGAAAATATATAAAGAAATCCCTGCCTGTATACTCACAGCTATTGCCGATATAAACAAACCTCATTTAGAAGAACTATCGCAAAAACTGGGTGTTCATGGATACACGGATTATAGAGATCTTTTTGACAAAGTAGACGCGGTAAGCATTGCCGCTCCCACAAAAAATCATTACGATATAGCCTCTGATTTTCTTAACCATAAAATTCATACACTGGTAGAAAAACCTTTTACCACTGACCTTAAACAGGCTGATTCTTTAATAACCCTGGCCAAAAAAAATAACCTGATATTACAAGTAGGCCATATAGAGAGGTTTAACTCCGCTTTTAGCGCCACGCGCGAACTGATAAACCACCCGAAATTTATAGAATGCCACAGGCTTAGCCCTTTTCCTAACCGTTCTCTGGATGTAGGAGCTGTGCTGGATATTATGATTCATGACATAGACATAGTATTAGGGCTTGTAGATTCTAAAATAAAAAAAATTGAATCCGTGGGAATAAATGTCCTTACGCAATACGAAGATATAGCAAATACCAGAATAACTTTTGAAAACGGCTGTGTTGCCAACTTAACCGCTTCCCGGGTGTCTGATGAAATAATGCGCAAAATAAGGATTTTTCAGGAAGACACGTATATTTCTTTGGATTACAAAGACGCGAAAGCATCGGTTTACAAAAAAAGCGGGCATTCGATTAGCAAACAAAACCTGCCCATAGAAAAAGAACAGCCTTTACAAAAAGAATTAGAATCTTTCGTTCAATGCGTTATAAACGGCAGTAAACCGGTAGTTTCCGGAGAGGTTGCCAGAGAAGCCCTTGCCGTAGCATTAAAAATCCAAAGCCAAATATGCAAGAAATTTACTTTCAGTAAATAATTCATAATATTATCTTCCCTCCCCCTTGTGGGGAGGGTTAGGGAGGGGGCAATCCTTAATGAATTTCCCCTCCCCTAACCCCTCCCACAAGGGGAGGGGAATCGCGCGATGACACAAAAACATATCTTAATTGTCTGCGGAGAAGCTTCCGGAGACTTAAATGCCGCGAACCTCATTAACGCTCTAAAACAAAAAGATCCGTATATAAGGATTTCCGGGGCTGGCGGCAGGCACATGAAAAAATCCGGCGCGGAAGTCTTTTATGATATTGAAAACCTCTCTGTTATCGGGCTTTTTGATGTCTTAAAAAAACTGCCTGAATTTTTCAGGCTCAAAAAGATAATTTTACAAAAGATAGCGCTGGAAAAACCAGACGCGATAATTCTGGTGGATTTTTCCGGGTTTAACCTCAGGCTAGCCAAAGAAATCAATCCTTCGACTACGCTCAGGATTAATGGTGAGCAAAGTCGAACCATCAATAATAAAATCCCCGTCATATATTACATCAGCCCGCAGGTCTGGGCATCGCGGCAAGGCAGGATAAAAACTATAAAAGAATATATTTCAAAAATGATAGTCCTCTTTAAATTTGAAGAAGATTTCTACAGCAGGCACGGGATAAAAGCGGATTTTATAGGCCATCCTCTTTTAGATATAGTCCATCCTTCTATGGATAAAAAACAATTTCTAGCTGAATCAGGCATAGATGAATCCAAACAAATTATTGCCTTACTACCCGGCTCGCGCGTATCAGAAATAAAAAATATTTTACCTGTTATGCTTAAAACCGCGATATTAATAAATGAA
The DNA here is from genome assembly GCA_043813255.1 of Candidatus Omnitrophota bacterium. GTDB lineage: Bacteria > Omnitrophota > Gorgyraeia > Gygaellales > Profunditerraquicolaceae > JBDRLG01. The sequence goes on along the minus strand of JBDRLG010000071.1, from coordinate 3,074 downwards.
AAAATACCCGGCATTCAGTTCATAATCGCCAAATCTGCTAATATTAACATAGATATTTATAATAATTTAAGGCGGGGTTATAATTTAGATTTGAAAATTATAGAAGGGAAAACCTACGACTGCCTGAACTGCGCTGATTTTTGCCTTGTGGCATCCGGAACCGCGACCTTAGAAACTGCTATAATGCAAAAACCTTTTGTAATAATCTATAAAATGTCTCTTTTAAACTATCTGCTTTACCGGCCGCAGATAAAAGTTCCTTATATCGGCATGGCCAATATAGTAGCTTCAAAAATGATAGTACCTGAATTTATTCAATTTAAAGCAAAACCTAAAGCAATAGCAAAACAAGTATTATACTTTTTAACACACCCTCAAGAATTAGAAAAACTTAAAGATAACCTCGCCCAAACAAAAAAACTGCTGGGAGGCAATAATGCCGCCTCCCAAGCAGCTAAAATAATCCTGGATTTTCTTACCTAAGATTCTCCATAAAATTCCAACCCCAACCAACAAGTTTGCCGTCTTTAAAGACAATCGGGGTTAACTCTTCATCGCTTATAGTATCATCATCAAGCACAACCTGTGTTACATAATAAACTATTTTATAGCTGCCTGTTGCCGCTTCCATAGATTCAACCCTATAAGGATTGTCTATACTCATAGACGAGGAACTTATCGGCTTATCTCCCATAATCTTCATTGCCTCATCTTCAGGCATATCCACTCTCAGTTTCGCCAAATTTGACTTATTAGGACTAACAGCCTCATACATAGATAACCCCGCACATCCAGATATCAGCATAAACATCAGAAGCAAATAGACAATTTTCTTAACCATCTTATCCTCCCTTAATTGGTTAATTAGTTAACTGGCAAGTGGTTAATTAACTCACTACTCACCAGTTAACTATTTTTCATTTCTTAGTAGCCATATAAATACCGTAAGCCGCGCCCGCGCCAAGCGCAGTACCTATCAAAGCGCATCCAGAAGCAGAAACTAAAATACAACCCAACAAAAACAAACACCATATTTTCCTAATCATCTCTTCTCCTCAATAATGCTTCTAGGTTTTATACATTACATTATTGACTCCGTAGTATACTGAGAAAATTATCGTAAGAGAATTTTCCAGTGTTTATACTATGGAGTAGGTCCCTTTTCAATAATGCTTATAAATTTTCATCCTGTGCCATTTTAATACGTTCATCAACAGGGGGATGGTCAAAAAATAGAAATTTAATTACCGGATGGGGGCTTTTATCAGCCAAATTCTGAACAGAAAGCTTATCCATCATGGAAATAAATGCGTCTTTCTTACCGGTTATCTTAAGCGCCAGCCTATCAGCGTTTTTTTCAAATAAACAGCTGATATAATTCTGAAACGGCTGCATAAATATGGCGAATACAGCCAAATACAGCAAAACAACAGGAAAAGCGGAAATATCTTCCAAAGAAGACAACCCGAAAAAATATAATACCCTGCCGCTTGTTATAAATATAACATAAAAAGATACTACCGTTACAAAAGAATTCACCAGGATAAGTTTTACTAAATGCTTTAGTTTATAATGCGCGAATTCATGCGCCAGAATTACCTCTATTTCATCAATACTGTATTTATCTTTTAAGGTATCTGCCAGTAAAACACGCCTGCTGGACCCCCATCCAACAAAAGCGGCGTTGGCTTTTAATGTTTTTTTACTGAAATCTATTTCAAAAACATCCAAGATCTTTACTTTAATCTTATCTGCCAGGCTAATAATCCTCTGGCGCAATTCGTCATCAGGAAGCTTTTTATACTTAAAGAAAAGCGGGATAATAATTATTGGCGCAAGCTTTGCCAAAATCAGGCTGAAGAATATCCAAAACAAGGAAATAATCAACCACCAGATTTGAGGGTATGTTTTAAGGATTAGATAAAATGCCTCAAATAAGATCAAAAATATAATATAAAAAATTATACCTGATTTAACCTGATCTTTAAACCAATCAGTCCATTTTTGGTTTGAAAGGCAAAACTTATGTTCCAATATAAAAGAGTGATAGAAATTTAAAGGGAAACTAATTAAATAATACCCTAAACTGACAATTAATAGATATATTGGAATAAGCAAAAATTTATATTGAATCAATGAACTGATATAACTAGCAAGAAATTTAGATAGTCCTAATGCTTGAAACAAAAACAAAAGGATAAGCAGGCATATTGTATCAACAATCGCAAGAGTATATTTAATATGCGAATACTCTTTAGCTCTTTCTAATACAGACTGCTTATCCTCTTCGGGCATATTTATCCTGTTAGAGAAAACCACCGATTATTAAGTTAACGGCAGTTTAATACCAGTTTCAACACAAACCGTTAGAAGACAAAGTTTTCTAACGGGATTTATTGTTATTTAGTATCTACTTTTTTAATGGTATAGGAAAGTATAAAATACTTTCCCACACCACTGAAAATCTCACTAAAAGTAAAAAGTTATTTACTCAAGGTAGATTTTCTTGAAGGTTTAACATTAATAAACGTTCTAACTTTTCCTTTAGAGGTCCTTTTTTTGCTAAAATAAACCTCCCCCGAGCAAGCCGCGTACATAGTCCCTAAGCCTTTAGCATTCACTCCTGCCTTATAAGTATTAACATTCCTCACCAATATCTGGCCCTGCTTAACTTTCTGCCCGCCGGATATCTTAAGAGCTTCATCCTTCTTAGGTGTTGAAAATCCGCCAATCATCGTAATCCTCCTCAATGAGTCCCGCCGCTCTTTACCGCCTCTGGCGGCATCCTATCATCTGACTGTGACAGGCGGGGCAGTAATTATTTATAATCTTACATCCTAAACCAATTGCTACGGTTTATAATTTTACACGTATATATATATTTGGTCAACTGTTTAATTACGGCGACACTATCAAAAATCCTGCTGACTTTGTATCAAATTAAGATAAGGTTTGTGGGATACCTGTCCGCGCGCAGTTCCGCAGCCCGAAGGGCGAGGATGTTTGAGCACGGATAGGTATCCCATGAACCTTATAAATCCTTATTAAAAGTCAGCATACTTTTATACAGTGTC
>JBDRLG010000070.1:0-18198 GCA_043813255.1 Candidatus Omnitrophota bacterium | reverse complement strand
TCTATCCTGTCTCCAAATAATTCTATTCTCAAGGCTTTTTGCTGATAAGAAGGGTAAATTTCAACTACATCTCCTCGGACCCTGAAACGTCCACGTATAAATTCATAATCATTTCTTTCATACTGAATCTGAATAAACCTTTTCAAAAGCTCTTCCCGCGGCAGAATATCGCCCTTATTAATAAATAAAAACATCCCTTTGTACTCTTCAGGAGGAGACCCCAGATTATAAATACAGGATACTGAAGCAACAATCAGGACGTCGTTACGCGACATAAGGCTTGAAGTCGCTGAAAGCCGCAGGCGGTCTAACCTGTCATTAATAGAAGAATCTTTTTCAATATATGTATCTGTAGATGGAATATAAGCTTCAGGCTGGTAATAATCATAATAACTTACGAAATATTCAACCGCGTTATGCGGGAAAAATTCCTTAAACTCAGAATATAACTGCGCGGCCAAAGTTTTATTATGCGAAATCACCAGTGTAGGCAGGTTTATATGAGAAATTGAATTAGCCAAAGTAAAGGTTTTTCCTGAGCCGGTCACTCCCAATAATGTCTGGTATTGCCTGCCGGACAAAACAGATTCAGTTAATTCCTTAACCGCCTTAGGCTGGTCACCGCAGGGTTTATAATCAGAAACAAGCTTGAATTTTTCCATAGGTATAATTATACCTCAGAAAGGCATTATTTTAAATCCATTTTAGGTGCCGACAATGTATAGAGGATTTTTGATATTGTCTATGTACCATGCAAAGTTTTTGGCAACGGCACATTTTAACCCAAATTTTTCAATAGAAAAATTTTCCTTTTAGGCCGAAGCTCCTCCTTCGCCGGAGTTCGGGGTTAAACCGCTTAAAAAAGCAGAATATTTTTCTTCCTTTATCTATCGGCCGCCGGAATAAATTTTCTAACGCACAATCTCGGTTTAAAAAATTATTGCTATAAGAAATTATTAATATTATAATTAGTCATATTTTTTAAGATTATATATTACTCTATTTTTAGGAGCATCAATATCCAGGGATTTTCTAAATGGAAACTTTAATCAAAATTACTAATCTCTCCTATGCCATAATTTTCGGCTTGGTAACCATGCTTTTATCTAAACATATTATATCAATTACAAAAAAATCGGATATTTTACGAAAGTTTACTTATCGATATGTAACAGGTATTTATATTTGGTATCTATTATCTTTATTATTATCAATCAAAGGCTTTTTTCATGACCCAAAACAATTTTCAGAAGGAGACTATATAGGCTTTATATATCTTTTAGCAGCCATGTTTACTCCGTTAATTATTTTCTTTTTTCTATTTAAAAATAAGGTTTTTCAAAAATTGATAGATTTTATAAGTTTGAAATTTATAACTAATTTGTTAACTTATAGAATATTAGGCGGAATATATTGGTTTTTATTATTATTTGACAATAGAGCCCCCGCTCTATTTATTATTCCCCCAGCTATTTTCGATGCTTTTATCGGCCTAACTGCCCCTGCTATCTATTCAAACAGACTTATATCACCTAAAATCGCTAAACTCTGGAATTACCTTGGAATATTTGATTTTTTACTTGCATTCTCAATATATTTCTTATATTTTCCTTTTAAGCTTATAAAAGTTTCTCCCGAACTTATAATGTGGGGCGGGTTCTATCCAGTAGCTTTTATTGTAATATTTGTGGTTCCACTATCGATAATTTTACATATTATAGCGCTAAAAAAAATTTCTAAGCTCTAAGTTGTTTAAAATAAAAATGAAAACCAGCTATATTCTCACGGAAGTTACAAGCCAAACCACATTAAATATTCCTGCTAACAGGATTGATTTATCAAAATGGATATTTGAGATGTCGGATATTGATTACCAGGATTGCGCGGAAGGGCACCTTGGCGCAGGCATAAGTTTATCACCAACAGGTAAAAAAACATCTATTAATGCCGAAAAGGTAGGCGGCAAAAATAATTTGGGATATAAAAATCACTCCTTTATCTGACAAAAATTGCATATTCAAAATTTATATTCGGGCTAAACATAATAATCTTTTTGTAAAAATTCTTTCTATACTTGGATTAGTACCTCTATTTGTCCAGAAACATGCTAATGAAGAAACGGTAAAATTCGCAAAAAATTTATCGTATAAATACTTACCTTGATTACTTAACATATTATCTAAAAGTATTTGCTTCAGACACGCTTTATTTAAAACTATATAATTTCCAAGCTTATATCTACAGAATCAATTGAATGGGTTAATCCTCCGATAGAAATCATATCTACGCCGGTTGAGGCTATTTTTCTGATATTTTTAAGTGTTATTCCTCCGGAAGATTCCAGCTGAGGGGCTGGCTGGCGGGATTTTTTTAGGCTATTTCGTAATACAACAGCTTTCTTGATGTCTTTGACAGGCATGTTATCCAGCATTATTATATCCGGCTTTAGCTCTAATGCCTCTTTAAACTGCTTTAAATTATCTACTTCCAATTCAACTTTATACCTGTTATCTAATTTCTTCATATTGCGGTAAGAACCTAATATATGCAAATGGTTATCTTTAACCATAATCATTTCATCGAGGCTGAACCTGTGATTAAAACCGCCTCCGATCCGGACCGCGTATTTTTGCAGAAGCCGCAGGCCGGGGATTGTTTTTCTGGTATCAACAATTCTTGTTTTATAAGGCTTTACTGCCTGAGTAAATTTTCTGGTTTTAGTGGTAATCGCGGACATTAAACTTAAAAAATTAAGCGCCACCCTTTCAGCGGTTAGGATTGAGCATGCTTTTCCCTGAATGCGCGCCAGGATTTTCCCTTTTTTTACTTGTTCTCCTTCTTTCACCAAAGGAATAAATTTAATATTGCTGTCTGTCAAAGTAAAAGCTTCTCTTGCAAACTGCAGACCGCAGGCAACTAAATCCTGTTTCGCCAATAGAATAACACGGACAGTTTTATCTTTGGGAATTAATAACTGCGTGGTGATATCTTTCTTTCCTAAATCCTCTTTTAACGCAAGCTGTACTAAAGAAATATATTTAAAATTATTATTATAAACCATCTTTTATGCTTTCCAGCCTTTTTAAAATATCTTTAAGGTCTTTTAATTTCTGCCTTTCTTTCTCTACTACTTCTGAAGGGGCCCTTTCCACGAAATTCTTATTGCTTAAAGTTTTTTCTTTGGCTTTTATTTCTTTATTTGTACTTTCTATGCGTGATTCAATCTTTGTTTTTTCTTTTTCTATATCCAAAATGCCTTCAAGCGGAATAGTTATATGCATATCCTTTAACACAGTAGTAACAGAAGACTTAATATGCGTGTATTTTTCTTTTATATTTAACTCCTTAACCCGCGCAAGATTATTTATGTCCGCGGACATAAATTCCAATAATTGCCGGTTATCTTTGTCTTTAGTAGAAATAACCACATTAATATCCTGAGTAACGGGTATATCCAATTCCTGCCGCATATTCCGGATAGTAGTAATTACTTGAAATACCTGATCCATTTTTTGTTCAACACCTTTATTAATAAACTTCTCCTGAACTAAAGGCAGATTCTGAACCATTATAGAATTGCCTTCATGCGGCAATTTTTGCCAGATTTCCTCGGTAACAAACGGCATAAACGGATGCAGTATCCTTAAAAATTGCTCCAAAACAGTATACGAAATTATTTCTGTTTCATGTTTTTTACTTGTAACGGACAGGTCATGACCTGTCCCTACAGGATTCTGATTACCACCTGTTAAAATTGGCTTTGTCAATTCTAAGTACCAATCACAAAATTCATGCCAGAAAAAACTGTACAATGAATTCGCCGCTTCATTAAACTGGAATTTATCCAAAGCCTTATGGACATCTTTTAAAACAGAATAAAATCTGCTTAATATCCAGCGATTAATAATATCTAACGAGTTGTCATTGCGAGCCTCGAAGAGGCGAAGCAATCCTGCTTTTAAGATTGCTTCGTTCGCTTCGCTTCCTCGCAATGACAATTTTGTTAAATCCGAGTTCATCATTATAAACCTTGAAGCGTTCCAGATTTTATTGGCGAAATTCCTGCCCTGCTCAAACCTTTCTTTTGTTAAATAAACATCCTGCCCCTGGCTGGTTATTGAAATAAGGCTAAATCTAAGCGCGTCCGTTCCGTATTCTTCTATAATTTCCAGCGGGTCAATTATATTGCCCAGAGACTTCGACATCTTTTTACCTTCAATATCCCTGACTGTGCCGTGTATATAAACATCTTTAAACGGTATTTCTTTCATAAATTCTAACCCAGCCATAATCATGCGCGCCACCCAAAAGAAAATTATTTCAGGAGCGGTAACAAGAACCGAAGTAGGATAAAAATATTTCAGGTCTTTTTCGCCCTTCGTCCTTCGTCCTTCGTCCATCATCTCAAACGGCCAATAAAATACAGCAAACGGCCATAACCATGAAGAAAACCAGGTATCTAAAACATCCTCTTCCTGAATAATTTCAGTCGAGCCGCAGACAGGGCATTTTTCCGGCTTAATACGTGAAACAATAATGCCTTTTGAGTCCATAGTCCATGGTCCATGGTCCATGGATTTTGTTTTATCTATGGACTGTGGACTATCGACTATCGACTCGTTTGCCTGCTTTAAACAATTCTGACAATGATAAACCGGCAAACGATGCCCCCACCAAATCTGCCTTGATATACACCAATCCTGAATATTATCCATCCAGTTAAGGTAAACTTTTTCCCAGCGCTTAGGATGGAATTTAATCTTTCCTTTTTTCACCGCTTCAATAGCTGGTTTCGCGAGAGGCTTCATTTTCACAAACCACTGTTTGGATAAATACGGTTCGATTATTGAATGACAGCGGTAACAATGCCCTGCGGATAATTTATGCGGCTGGATTTTTTCTAATAACCCTTTTTCTTTTAAATCTTCGATAATAACTTCGCGCGCTTCAAACCTGTCCATATCTTTGTAATCACCGGCAGATTCATTCATACGCGCGTCAGGAGACAGGACGTTTATAAATTCAAGGTTGTGTTTTTTGCCCATGGCGTAATCATTAGGGTCATGGGCCGGCGTAACTTTAACCGCGCCTGTGCCAAATTCCATGTCTACCATCGGATCAGCGATTATTTTTATCTCTCTATTTATTAATGGTAAAATTAAAGTTTTACCAATTAATTTTTTATAACGCTTATCCTTTGGATTAACAGCTACTGCGGTGTCTCCAAGCATAGTTTCCGGGCGGGTGGTAGCTACAACGATATAGTTTTTTAATTCGGACAGGTCACGACCTGTCCCTACTTTTAAAGGATACCGCAAATAATACAAACTGCCGTTTAATTCATGATGAGGAGCTTCTTCATCAGAAAGCGCTGTCTGGCAGCGCGGGCACCAGTTAATAATATAACTGCCCTGATAAATTAACCCCTTCTCATAAAGGCTGACAAAAACTTCTGTGACTGCCTTGGAATATTCAAGGTCCATTGTAAAACGTTCCCTGCTCCAGTCACAGGATGCACCTAATTTTTTTAACTGGCGGATTATTGTCGAACCATATTGTTCTTTCCATTTCCAGACACGCTCAATAAAAGCTTCTCTTCCTAAATCCTGCCGTTTTAACCCTTCTTTAGCAATTGTTTTCTCCACTACATTTTGTGTTGCAATCCCCGCGTGGTCAGTACCCGGCATCCAAAGAGACTCTTTGCCTTTCATGCGCTGGTATCTAATAAGAATATCCTGAATAGTATTATTTAAAGCATGCCCCATATGCAGAATACCGGTAACGTTAGGCGGCGGTATTACTATGCAAAAAGGATCTTTTTTAGAATTGGGATTCGCGGATAATAAATTATTATCCTGCCAAAATTTATACCACTTATCTTCAGTTTCTTTAGGGTTATATTGTTTGGGTAATTCCTCTTCCATTAAACCGCTCCATCCTTTAATAATTTATACTCCACGCTGTCTACAAGAGCTTTCCAGCTGGCTTCTATAATATTTTCAGATACACCAATAGTATTCCATGTATCCTTTTCATCCTGCGACTGTATCAAAACCCGCACTTTCGCGGCAGTGCCTGCTTTCTCGTTCAAAACACGCACTTTAAAATCAGAAAGATGCATTTTGGAAAGCGTGGGATAAAAATCTTTTAGTGCCTTACGCAGGGCATTATCCAGCGCGTTTACAGGGCCATCGCCTTCAGCGGCAGTATGCTCTTGAACGCCTTTAACTTTAACTTTAATAATCGCTTCTGAAATAAGTTTCTTATCAGAAGTTTTTTCAACTACCACCTTAAATCCTTCTAAATCAAAAAACTTATTATATTTTTTAAGCGCTTTTTTCATTAATAATTCAAAAGAAGCCTCGGCCCCTTCAAAATGATAACCTTTATTCTCCATATCCTGTAAAATCTTTAGGATTTTTTTTGTCTTTGGGTCATCTTTAGCTAAATCAATACCTATATCTTTAGCGCGGATTAAAATGCCTGTTTTTCCGCCCAATTCTGAAACCAGCATCCTTCTTTTATTTCCTACTAAATCAGGGTTTGTATGTTCATAAGCAAGCACATTCTTCATTACCGCGTTGATATGAACGCCTGCCTTATGCGCGAATGCTGATTCTCCTGTATATGGCTGTTCATTGCGCTGTTTCATATTACTTATCTCGCTTACAAAACGCGAAACGGAAGTTAATTCTTTTAGCTGCTCATTACTAACACAATCTATACCCATCTTTAATTTAAGATTAGCAATAATAGGTATTAAATCAGCGTTTCCACAACGCTCGCCATAGCCATTAATCGTGCCTTGGACCATATCCGCGCCTTGCTCAACAGCAGCAAGAGAATTAGCCACTGCCAAATCAGAATCATTATGGCAATGAATTCCCAGCATCACTTTTATCAAAGGCCTGATATCTTTAATAATCTTTCCAATTTCAGAAACAATTGTCCCGCCGTTAGTATCGCACAAAACAATAGCCTGCGCTCCAGCATCCTGAGCAGTTAATAAAGTCTTTAAGCTGTATTCTTTATTCGCCTTATATCCATCAAAGAAATGCTCAACGTCATAAAAAACCGTCCTGCCTTTAGACACAAGAAAACTTACTGTATCTTTAATCATACTCAGATTTTCTTCAAGAGTAGTTTTTAATACTTCTTTAACATGAAAATCCCATGCCTTGCCAAAAATAGTTATTATTTTAGCCTGTGATTTTAAAAGCCCCTTAAGATTATTATCTTCTTCCGCTTTAATATTAGGCCTGCGCGTTGAGCCAAAAGCCACAAGCAGGGCTTTTAAAGGCTTTTTAACCATCTTTAGGAAAAATTCCATGTCTTTAGGATTTGCCCCGGGCCAGCCGCCTTCTATATAATGAATACCCAATTTATCCAATTCCTGAGCAATCAAAATCTTATCCATTACCGAATAAGAAATCCCTTCTCCCTGAGAACCGTCTCTTAAAGTGGTATCATATAACAATATTTTCATTTTAATATCCTTTGTTCATTTTCTATTTTTTGCTTAAATGCTTAATAATTTTATTTTTTGTTTCCTGGCTAAATTCATTACTGTAGAATTTATTAAATATAGCTAATTTTTCATTTTTACTGTCCATACCTTTTTCGAAACTCTCCCTTACTATTGTCTTAGCGGTATCAAACATTGAAAATCCCATAAGGGCTCTTTCTTCCTCCGTTTTTTGCTTTAATTTATTTATATAAATTTCTTCTACTTTAGGCATTGTATCTTTAAGCATTCTGACATTCCTTTAAAAGATCTTCAACAGACAATTTAACTGCCCAGTTTTCTAAATACTCTGTATCAAGTTTATCCTTATCATTAAGACTTCTAACTCTTCAGAAATCATTGCATAACCCTGTTTTTTTCTACTATAGCATTGAGCATTTCTTGTACTTGAGCATTATTATTTAGCCAGCCCAAATTTCTCATGCAGAGCTTTAACCGCGCTCTCAGCGAATTTTTTCTGTATTATACAAAATATACTAATATCAGAAGTAGAAATCATTTCAATATTTATTTTATTCTTGGCCAAGGTATTAAACATTTTCGCGGCTACGCCTGAATTAGTTTTCATTCCTACGCCTACTATTGAGACGCGCGCGATATCCTGGTCTTCCAAAATATCTCCTGTGCCAATCTCTTTTGACAGAGGCTTAATAATCTTCATGGTTTTTGAAACATCTGTTTTATTTATAGTAAAAGATATATCTGTCTGGCGCAGATGACTGACATTCTGGACAATCATATCCACGCTGATGCCGGCTTGCGCCAATTCATTAAATATCTTGGCGGCAAGTCCCGGTTTATCAGGGACATTACAGATTGTAATTTTTGCCTCATTTTTATTTAAAGTGATACCGCTGACCAAAACTTCTTCCATTCTTTTTACCTCCTTAATAATCATTGTACCCGGATTATTAGAAAATGACGAACGCACATGTATAGGGACATTAAATTTTTTCGCTACTTCAATTGAACGGGCCTGCATTACCTGAGCTCCCAAAGAAGCCATCTCCAGCATCTCATCATAAGTGATTTCTTTAATTTTTTTCGCTTTGGGCTCTATGCGGGGGTCAGTAGTATAAATACCTTCAACATCAGTATATATTTCACATTCATCGGCCTTTAATTCCTTGGCTAAAGCTACTGCGGTCAAATCAGAACCTCCTCTGCCCAAAGTTGTAATATCCTGATTCAACGTAACCCCCTGAAAGCCCGCGACAATAACAATTTTGCCTTTGCCTAATTCTTCTTTTATTTTATCAACGTTAATTTTTATAATCCTCGCGCGGGTATGGCTGGTATCAGTAATAATCCCCACCTGCGCGCCTGTAAAAGATATTGCTTCAAAGCCAAGTTTATGAATCGCCATTGCAAGCAAAGCCACGGAAATCTGCTCGCCTGTAGATAAAAGCATATCCATTTCTCTCTCTGAAGGTTCAGTGGTAATTTTTTGTGACAGCGCAATAAGTTCATCAGTTGTATCTCCTAGAGCTGAAACAGCCACTACAACACTATGGCCTTTTTTCTTATATAATACTACTCTTTTGGCAACACTTTGTATTTTTTCTACATTAGCTACAGATGAACCGCCGAATTTTTGAACTATAAGTTTTTTAGGCATTTGGGCCTCTACTTTACGCTTTTAAGCTTTGCATTTTGCGTCTTTCCTCCGAAGGCAAACCAGCCTCCGGATAGAAACTATAAATAGAATATTATCCTAAGGCTATAAACTAAGATTAATAAAATAATCCATCAATTCATACCCATTTTTAAAATAAAGGTCTGATTTGGCCGCTTCTTTCTCGCTGTAATTTAAAAACCCTCTTCCTATTATATCTTTGCCGAATATTCCGAAACAAACAGGATCTGAGGTATGAGTTTTTAAAGAAACCGGCGTGGCATGGTCAGGTAAAACTAAAATACGGAAGTTTTCTTTATTTTTAAATTCTTTTAAAATAGTACCGACAACCATCTGGTCAAATCTTTCTATTGCCAAGATTTTTTCTCTCAAATCTCCATTATGGCCTGCTTCATCAGGAGCCTCTACATGCACAAACACAAAATCTTTATCCTGAAGAGACCTTAAAGCGGCATTGGCTTTGCCTCGATAATCCGTATCATAATATCCTGTCGCGCCCGGGACATTTATTACTTCCAACCCTATTGTTTTTCCCAATCCTTTGAGCAAATCAACTGCTGAAATAATACTTCCTGAAACATTATATTTTTCAGTAAATTTAGGCATATTAGGTTTTTTACCCTGCCCCCAAAGCCAAATCATATTAGCGGGGTTTTCTTTTAAATCAATTCTTACTGAATTTATTTCATGGGCTTCCAATAATTTACGGGACTGCTTCATTAAACTAATTAAAAAATCAGCATTTTTGCCTTTAGGCAGATTCTTTAAAATTGTTTTCCCGGTAATATCATGCGGCGGCCTGCATTTTAAATTTTCCAAACGCTCCTTTGTGCCGTCTTTTACTACCATAAGATGCCTGTAACTTATACCCGGATAAAATTTTATCCTCTCATTACCAATATTCTTATTAACATATTCTATTAATATTTCTGCTTCTTTAGAATTTATATGACCAGCGCTATAATCCAATAATTTATCATCTAAAACAGTAACCAAGTTACAACGAAAAGCAACATCATTCTCTCCTAGGGCTACACCGAGATTTGCCGCCTCTAAAGGCCCCCTTCCAGGATAAAATTTACGCGGGTCATAACCCATAATATTAATATTAGCCACATCTGAACCAGGAATCATTTTATCAGGCACGGTATTTATTCTACCTAAACGTCCATGATGGGCTATAAAATCCATATTAACAGTACAAGCTGCTTCCAAAGGAGTCCTGCCGCCCAGCTCTTCAATTGGGTAATCTGCCATGCCATCTGCTACTAAAACGATATATTTCATATTTAGCGTTTAGCGTTTCCCGCCAGAGACGGATCCGCCTTAAAATACTCAGTTGAGGGTTTAAACCCAAAGATATTAGAAATAATATCCCCGGGGAAAGTCCGCACTGCAATATTATAATTCTTTACCGCTTCGTTATAACGCATTCTTTCAAGATCAATGCGGTTTTCTGCTCCTGAAAATTCATCCATAAGTACTAAAATTTTTTCATTGTCCTTCAAATCAGTATAATTTTCCACTACTAAAATAAGTTTAGACAAAGCTGTATCCATCTGTCCAGCAGCAAGAACTTTCTCATCAATGTTTATTGCCTTTGCCCATTGAGAACGGGCATTAGTAATATTTTCCAATATATTCTTTTCATAAAAACTATATCCTTTTACTGTATTTACCAAAACAGAAATTAAATCATTGCGCCTCTGCAGCTGATCATCCACCTGCGCCCATTTCGCGCCAATCATTTCCTGTTTAATAATAATCCCATTATACACAAGAATAACTCCTACTGACAAAACGATAGCTAATATTAATATAATCTTTTGTATACGCATAAGATTCTCTTCAATAATGTCTCTTCAGGCATAAATACTTTCCTATCATTATCAAAAGGCCGTCAGCCATTTTATTCTTTTCTCTGAAAGGCCCAGATACTGTCTGTTTATTCATAATGTATGCCTCGTACCGATTGCCCCTTATAGTATTTGCTACTGTTAAGCCAGGATTCAAGCGCTTATTTAAATTACCAGCTCTAGTTAACAGCCCTTTTTTAGTTATTCCTAATTCATACTTAAAACCAACTAAAAAAAGAGAACTATCTATCCGTCTTATTAAATTTATTATTTTAGGCGTTGGCTTTAAAATAATCTGTAAATTATTAATTCCTGATTTAATTTTTTGAGAATAAACTTTTTTTGGTTTATAATCAGAAACTGCCGCTGAATGTATAACTGCATTATATTTATGTTTCTCTAATTCACTAATGACTACTTTTTTGAACTCATCAAAGAAACAAAAGCGAATTACTTTTATTCCTTTATCTACAGTTTTATCCGCAACTGGGCCCAAAACTAAAGTAACCTTCGCGCCTAATTTTCTCAACTTTTCACTTAATAGAATACCTGTCTGCCCTGTCGCGGTATTACTAATTACTCTAACATTATCTATTGGCACCCAAGTTGGGCCGGCAGTAATTAAGATTCGTTTGTTTTTAAAATCCATTTTTAGCGTAGAGCGTTTAGTGTTTAGCGTTTAGTAAAATAAAAAATTTATAACTATACGCTACCTGCTATATGCTAAACGCTATTAATAGCCGATCTCTTTTAATATTGCTTTAAAATTAGCTTTTACTACCTTTGGTTCTTTAATACTTTTTATCGCCCTGTCAGGGTCTTTTAATCCGTGGCCGGTTAGAATACAGACAATTCTCGTAATCCGTAACCCGTAACCAGTAATCCGTAATTTTTTAAAATAATTATTCTTTGCTAATTTCAATAAACCGGCAATAGAAGCCGCTGAAGCAGGCTCGGCAAAAACACCTTCCTTAGACGCAAGTAATTTATAAGCCTGCAATATCTGGTTATCAGAAACCATATCAATAAGCCCGCCGGATTCATCCCTGGCAGACTCTGCCTGTTTCCAGCTGGCGGGATTACCTATACGTATAGCTGTAGCAATTGTCTCTGGTTTCTTTATAGGATAACCTCGGACAATTGGCGCGGATCCTTTAGCTTGAAAACCAAGCATTTTAGGCAAGTTTTTAATAATTCCTGCTTGCTTATATTCTTTATAACCTTTCCAATAGGCGGTTATATTTCCGGCATTTCCAACCGGCATTACTTGAAAATCAGGAGCTTTACCTAAGCTGTCACAAATTTCAAAGCTGCCTGTTTTTTGCCCTTCAATACGGTAAGGATTAAGTGAATTAACTAAAGTTATCGGATATTTAGCGGATATTTCTTTTACTAAATCTAAAGCATCATCAAAATTTCCATCTATGGCAATGACAGACGCTCCATGAATAAGCGCCTGTGCCAATTTTCCCAAAGCAATAGCTCCTTTAGGCAGTAAAACTATGCATTTCAGGCCTGCTCTCGCAGAATAAGCGGCGGCAGAAGCAGAAGTATTGCCCGTAGAAGCACAAATAACCGCTTTTGATTTATCTTCGCATGCTTTAGAAATTGCTAAAGTCATCCCCCTGTCTTTAAAAGAACCCGTGGGATTTGCTCCTTCATACTTTAAATAAACTTCGAAATTCTTCCCTAATAATTTACTTAAGTATCCCGCGTATATTAATGGCGTATTACCTTCATTTAATGTAATAACCGGTGTCTTATCTGTAACCGGCAAATATTTTTTATATTTCTCAATTATTCCTTTATAATGCGTAGGCATATTTATTATTCTATTCTTATCGCTATTGGTTTTTCTTTTATCGCATCCAAACGGCTGATTAAATCCAATGCCTGCCTTAGATTTTTTTCTTTAACTTCATGAGTTATCATTACTATCGGCACTATATTCGCCTTTTTTCTTTCTTTTTGAGTGACAGAGGCGATACTAATATTGAATTTTGCCAAAACACCGGAAATCCTTGCCAAAACTCCCGGTTTATCAACAGCTATAAACCTGATATAATACCTGCTTTCAAAATCAATAATTTTTCTTAATCTTTTGATAGACGTATCTTCTATTGTTTTTAATGTCGGCTTGAATAACCCAGCTTTAATACCCTGAGTCAAATCTACCAAATCAGACACTACCGCCGAAGCTGCTGATAGCTGTCCTGCTCCCGGGCCATAAAATAACAAATCTCCTGCCAGATCGCTAGAAACATAGATCGCGTTATTCACTCCATTGACAGAAGATAACATATGAGATTTATTTAATAACGTAGGATGGACTCTTACTTCTAGTTCATCAAGTTCCTTCTTTGCTATGGCTAAAAGTTTTATCTCAAAACCCAGCTCTTTAGCATAATTAACATCGGCTAAAGATATATCACAAATTCCTTCAACAAAAATATCTTCCAAAGCTGCTATTTTACCAAAACATAAATAAGTAAGTATTATTAATTTATGGGCGGAATCAATACCTTTAATATCCAGGCTGGGATCGTTTTCCGCGAACCCTTTTCTTTTAGCTTCTTTTAAAGCATCATTAAAAGTAAAATTTTGAGAAGACATCTTTGACAGGATATAATTAGATGTCCCGTTAACAATACCAAAAATACTATTAAATTTATTAGCAACCAAACCTTCCCTTAAAGATTTTATTATTGGTATACCGGCGCCCACAGAAGCTTCAAAATAAATATTCTTGCCTTTATCGGCCGCAAGGGCAAATAATTCTCTGCCATCTTCAGACAAAAGCGCTTTATTCGCGGTAACTACGTTCTTGCCTTTTTTTAATGCCTCAATTATAAACTCCTTTGCGGGATGCTTACCGCCGATTAATTCTACGATAATATCTATCTGCGGATCATCAATAACTTCTTTGGCACTAGTTGTCAACAGGCTCTTGTTAATATTAACTTTGCGGGGGGTATTTATATCTTTATCGCAGACTTTTTTAATATTAATTTCAGAGCCTATCTTTTGGCTTAAGAAGGATTTTCTTTCCCGAAGAATTTTTATAACTCCACATCCTACATTGCCATAGCCAATTATACCTACATTAATTTTCTTCATCCTATTAAATACCTCCTATACCCCTATTAAACACATTGTTATTTATACCATCCGCTGTCTTGACTAAAACACTATATCTAACAGGATTCATCCTATTAGACTTTTCTATCGCTTTAAGAGCCCTAAGTCTAACAGGATTCATTGCTTATTCCTTTTCAAATAATAATCTACTGTCTGAGCAACTATATTTTTATGTTTTGAATCTATTGCTAAAAAATTTATCCTTGTATCATAAATAAGGTTCTTGGTTACTTCTTTAGACTCAATAACCTTTCCTACAAGTAAAATAGGGTTAGGATCAAAAGGCAGGCGGATTTCTAACGCGAGGTTAGTTCCAGACTCAAATTTCTTATTAGTTGTAAGAAGCATGCCTCCTAAACTCATATTTTTTGTCTGAGTTATATCGATGTTATTTTCTTCTTCGAGAATACGGTAAGAGACTATAAACCGCGCCTGAATCCTAGGAAACTTACGCTTTTCATTACCTGAGTTAGTCATTAAGCCCTCCTGTTTAAATACCAACTTATATATTTAACGATTAATTTTTTATCTTCATCTTTTAATTCTATGAATTCTATTTGTGTTATATGAAATAATACTCTTTCTTTTTTCGTATCTTTCACTAACGATGAGCTTATAACCTTACCCTTAATTTCTAACCATTTAAATGGTTCCAAAGGAATTTTTATACGAAGCATTATTGTTTCACCAATTGAAAAATCTCTATTGGTGCTTATCCTAATGCCTATTTCACTAATATCTTTAACAGTTGTCATATCCCAATTCTTGGCATAAGCATCCATGGAATATAAAGCCATTACTGATTTTTCAATACGTACTGCTTTTCTTCTTTCTAACCCCATATCTACCAGCTTTTCTGAAAATTATCGGGGCGGACAGACTTGAACTGTCGACCTCTTGAACCCCATTCAAGCGCTCTAGCCAAACTGAGCCACGCCCCGAAACATTTACCTTGGAATAACTCTATTCAAGTATGCGTTTCGGGGCACGCCCCGAAACATTTACCTTTAATGACATTTATTCAGGTACATGTTTCGGGGCACGCCCCTATTCCATATACCTTTATAAATAAAAAACCTTATTTAGGCTTATGTTTCGGAGCTCACCACTACTTCATATACCTTTGAAAATAAAAAACCTTATTCAGGCTTATGTTTCGGAGCTCGCCCCGAAACATTTACCTTGGAATAACTCTATTCAAGTATGCGTTTCGGGACACGCCCCGAAACATTTACCTTGGAATAACTCTATTCAAGTATGCGTTTCGGGACACGCCCCGAAACATTTACCTTGGAATAACTCTATTCAAGTATGCGTTTCGGGGCACGCCCCGAAACATTTACCTTTAATGACATTTATTCAGGTACATGTTTCGGGGCACGCCCCTACTCCATACACCTTTACAACATTTATTCAGCAACCAAATACTGTTTCAGTCTACCATAAATATACTTCTTGCCTATACCGAATTTTAAATATTGTTCTCTGCCAATAGCATCTTGTTTATTTAAACACCGTTATTCTTCTTTTCCTTCTCTATCCATTAAATCCTTTAACGCTTTAAGCGGAGATTTATTATTATAAATAACACTATAAACTTCTTTAATAATAGGCATATCTACTTTATATTTGAGGCTCAATTGATACGCGGACTTAGCAGTAGTTATGCCTTCTGCAACTCCTAACTGCATATTAGAAATAATATTTTTTAAGGATATGCCTTTGCCTATCTGTTCTCCCACAAACCTATTACGGCTGTGTTTACTGATACAGGTAGTTACCAAATCACCTAAACCGCTTATACCGCTAAAAGTACTTACTTTTGCTCCCAAGGAATGCCCTAATCTTGAAATCTCAGCTAAACCTCTGGCCAAAAGCGCTGCCTTTGTATTTGTTCCAAAGCCTAAGCCATCTGATATGCCACAAGCAATAGCAATTATATTTTTAAGGCTCCCTCCCAATTCTACTCCAATTAGATCATCCTTTGTATAAACCCGAAAGCTTTCGGTCATGAAAATATTTTGGAGATATTTCCTTACCTTAAAATTAACTGAAGCAACCACAACAGCAGCAGGCATGCCTTTAGCTACTTCTAAAGCAATCGTAGGCCCTGAAAGGGCTGCTAATTTTATACCACCCAATTCCTCTTTTATAACCTCAGACATTGTTTTGCCTGAACTAATTTCAATTCCCTTAATAACACTTAAGTATATGGTTTTTTTAGAAAAACCATATCGCTTTATTTTTTTAAGAACAGCGCGTATATATTTTGATGGGATAGCCAAAACTATTACATCCTTATTTATAAGGACATTTTTTAAATCTGCCGTTATTTCTATCTCTTTAGGTATTTTAACACACGGAAGGAATTTCGTATTTATTCTTTTTTTTTGTAAATATGAAGTGTAATCACTAAAAGCACCCCAGAGGCTGACTTTATATCCTTTATTGGATAATAAGATAGCTAATGTAGTTCCCCAGCCTCCATCTCCCAAAACCGCGATATTGGGATTATTCATTTTGCAATCTGCTTCCTTTAAGTAAAAAATTAATTTTAGGATAGCTATTTATTGAATCAGACTCTTGGCGTGTAATAAATTTAATTCCCACATCATACAAACCGTCATTTTTTTTATCAATTCTCACGACTTTGCCTATAAGCCCATTTTGGTAAATCAAAATATTTTTTTCCAATTTTTCACAAATAGTAAGTGTAGCTCTGTCAAAGGAAAGCCATAGAATATCCCCCTGATTAACGTTATAGTCAATATTACAGAGAATACCAATCTCGCTTATATTGCTAATATAACCCAAAAGCAATTTTGAAATTGTTTCTTCCTTACAAACCTTATAAGCTAAAGGAGTTACATAATCTAACCGGATGAATTCACGACGCTCCTGTCTAGTATAATCCTCTTCCATTATCTTATCTGAAGGTTATTTTTGTTTGTCCTTAATTTTGCCAAATCCCAACTATAATCATAGAGATGCAAACCTTTGCTTACAGCAATAATCTCTCCATCATCAACCCCTATTTCTTCTGCCATGTACTGTTTAACCAGCTGTAAGCCGCCCAAATTAGAAGGAAAACCTCCCCAGAGATCCCATGAGCGAAAATACAAAATAAAATGCAATTTGCCATACCTGACGCGTGTATCTATAATCCTTAAGCATGGAGGATCAATCAATTTTATATCTGAAGGCATACCAATTTCCATAGTTGCCTGATTTGTACCCGCGCCTTTTTCCTTATAAATTTTTATTACTTCTTCTATCTGATTAACATTCAAAGGCATTTCTTTAACTATATCTTTTTCATTAACAGACTGCTTTAACCTGACCTTCGGATCAACCAGCCGTTCGCCATAAGTATAATCTTCTGTTTCTGTCTTCGTGCCTGTTAAGAGATAACTTAAATACCCCTGAATATAATCCATATCTGTTGGCGCCGGGATACTCATGCCTTCGGGAATAATCGGAATAATCTGGTGAGACGGTTTTCTCACTCTCACAGAAACAAAATCAAATTCCAGCCTCTTTTGCCCTTCATAACTGCCCTTAGTAATAGTATAGACATGGCCTTTTTCCAATATTGTGGATAAACATTGAAACCACGCGTCATCCAAATCAAACGCATCAATAAAAACCGGTTCTAAAAATTCTCTTTGCATAAGCATCTTTACATTACACAAGTTTGTTTAGAGCGGGCAACGGGGATCGAACCCGTGTAGGTAGCTTGGAAGGCTACTGCACTACCGCTGTGCTATGCCCGCATAAATTATCATAAAAGGCGGGAGAAGGCTATTGTTCTACCACTGAACTACTCCCGCATATTATCAAAAAAGCTTGTTGAGCACAATATCTTTTATATAGCGAAATCCCGCCGAATAAATCACTACTATGAGGCGGGAGAAGGCTACTGCACTGCCGCTGTGCTATGCCCGCATAAATTATCATAAAAGGCGGGAGAAGGCTATTGTTCTACCACTGAACTACTCCCGCATAAATTTAAAATGTAAAATGATAATGCAAAATTTAAAATT
>JBDRLG010000069.1:0-28651 GCA_043813255.1 Candidatus Omnitrophota bacterium | reverse complement strand
ATTACGGATTACGATATTGCATTATGAACATAATTGTCTGCATAAAACAAGTACCGGAAACTACCGAAGTCAGGGTTAACCCTGAGACAAATACTTTAATCCGCGAAGGCGTAAAATCAATTATTAATCCTTTTGATATGTATGCCATTGAGGAAGCTGTGCGGTTAAAAGAAAAATTGGGAGGGAAAATAGTTGTGATTACTATGGGCCCTCCTCAGGCAGAATGCGCTTTAAGAGAAGCAATATCTCTGGGAATAGACGAAGCAGTATTGATTTGCGACCGTGCGTATGCCGGCAGTGATACTTGGGTAACCAGTTTTACTTTAGCGGCGGCAGTAAAAGAACTGAATGAAGTCAGCGGGTTTAAATATGATCTTATAATTTGCGGCAAACAGGCTTCAGATGGAGATACAGCTCAGGTAGGCCCGGGCATAGCAACACATTTAGATATCCCACAGGTTACATATGTGAAAAAGGTAGAAGAGATAAAGGATAATGTTATACGTGTGGAGCGGATGATGGAAGAAGGTTTTGAGATTATTGAAGTTTCGCTGCCCTGTCTTTTTAGTGTAGTAAAAGAGATAAATGAGCCAAGGATTCCTTCATTGAAAGGAATGATGAAAGCAAAAAGCGCGAAAGTCAATGTTTGGTCGCAGAAAGAATTGAATTTAGACGCACAGTCTATAGGGCTATGTGGTTCTCCTACGCAAGTAGTTAAAATTTTTACACCTGCTCATAGAGAAGGCGGACAGATTTTAACTGGTGAAACAGAAAATATAGCAATAAAGTTGGTGGAATTGCTTAAGAATGAGATTAATTAGATGTTAGAAAACCATAATCCGTAAACGGTAAATAGTAAATAAGACGAAAAATTACCGATTACGATTTACTGATTACTGATTACCATTTTTTATTATGCCAATTCATATTATTTCTGAAAAATGTACAGGGTGTTCTTTATGTTTAAAGGCTTGCCCTTTTGATGCGATCCGCATTTTAGACTGGCCAGAAGGCCGTGGTTTGGCTTCCTCTGGCCAAAGCCATAAAAAGGCAGTTATTGATTTGCATAAATGCAACCTTTGCGGAGCCTGTCTGCAGAATTGTAAATTTAAGGCGATTCTGATTGAAAAACCGCAGAGTAGTTGTGTTTTGCCGGATATCCATGATTATAAAGGGGTCTGGATTTTTATTGAACAGAAAAAAGGTAAAGTTCAATCCGTTGCTTATGAATTATTAGGTAAAGCGCAAGAGTTAGCAAAAAAATTAAGTTGTCAGGTCAGCGGGGTAGTAATAGGTAATAATTTAGATGGACAGTTGGATGAATTATTCTGGTATGGAGCGGATAACCTTTATCTAGTAGAAGCTCCGGAAATAGCTAATTTTCAGGATGAGCCCTATACTAATATTCTTGTTGAGCTTATTAAAAAATATAAGCCCGAAATTTTACTTTGCGGGGCAACCGCTATAGGCAGGTCTTTAATAGCGCGCGTGGCGACTAAAATAAAAGCGGGGCTTACTGCTGATTGTACGGGTTTAGATATAGACCCGCAAAGAAAAATTCTTTTGCAAACCCGCCCGGCTTTCGGCGGAAATATTATGGCAACAATTATCAGCCCTAATCATAGGCCCCAGATGGCAACAGTGCGGCATAAAGTAATGCAGCCTATGAATCCTGATAAACATAGAAAAGGTAAAATAATAAGAGAATCTTTTGATCCGTCTATTTATTTTTCTCGTACTAAACTTTTAGAAATAGTAGAAGAGGTGGAATCTTTAATAAATATAGCCGAAGCTGATATTATTGTTTCAGGGGGCAGGGGAATAGGCAATGCAGAGAATTTTAAATTATTAGAAGAATTGGCGCATGTATTAGGCGCTGCTGTGGGTGCTTCGCGCGCGGCAGTAGATTCGGGTTGGATGCCTTATTCTCATCAAGTGGGACAGACAGGCAGGACTGTTGCTCCAAAAATTTATTTTGCCTGCGGCATATCCGGACAGATTCAGCATCTGGTTGGAATGCAATCATCAAAAATCATAGTTGCTATTAATAAAGATCCAGATGCGCCTATCTTTAAAGTCGCAACTTATGGTATTGTCGGAGATTTATTTCAGATAATTCCGGCACTGATTAAAAAATTTAAAGGAACCTCCAATAAGTAACGCTGGCCAGAGAGGTTTTTAAGCAGTAAAAAATATATTTTAGAAAAAAAATAAAAAAAGGTTGACAAAGCAAAATACTTAGTGTATATTTTTACTTCTATATATAACTACTTATAGCCTGTCGGAGTTTTCTTCGAAGTTCCCTATATAGGAAGTATTATAGTATAAGTACATTAATTTTTATAAAAATATATAAGTTACCCGGTAATCGATAGATTGCTGGAGTAGCTCAGTTGGTAGAGCACGTCCTTGGTAAGGACGGGGTCACGGGTTCGATTCCCGTCTCCAGCTTTATAGCCAAGAAAATCACTTTTGTGTGATAACCATACCTGCCTGCCGGCAGGGAAGATTTTCAGTGGTTAAGAAAGTGCTCGATACTTTCTTATACCATAAAAAAAGGACGGCTTGCGAAAGCATGATTAAGAGATGCGAGAAACAATAACATTAGAATGTACTGTTTGTAAAAACAGAAATTATACTGATAAAAAAAATAAAAAGCAGCATCAGGAAAAATTAGAGTTAAAGAAATATTGTAGGTTTTGCCGTAAGCATACACCGCATAAAGAAATAAAATAAACTCTTTAATCTAAGGCAGGATGTAATTTATATTTAAAAACGGCGGTTTGTTTTTTATAGGGGGGCGTCCGTTAATTGGCTAAACGGCGAGACTCCAAATCCCGTCCTGGGGGTTCAAATCCCTCCGCCCCTGCGAAGAAAAGGAAGTAAAAGAATAGATAGGAGTTTTTTAGAGGATGAACATATTTAAGAAAGTAACTGCTTTTTTTGGGGAAGTAAAACAAGAGTTAAGTAAAGTATCATGGTCAAGCCGGCAGGAAATAATGGGCGCAACGGCGGTAGTAATAACTATAACAGCAATTGTTGCTGTTTTTATAGGCGGTATAGACCTTTTTTTATCTAAATTGTTAAGTATTGTTTTTAGGTGATGAAAAATTGAGGGTAATTAACATAATGAAAAAGTGGTATGTAGTGCATACTCAAACTGGTTCTGAGGAAAAAGTGAAGAAAACATTAGAAGGAAGGATTGCTGCTCAGAAAATGCAGGATCAGATTGAAAAAATAATTATTCCTACCGAGCAGGTTTCAGAAATCAGAAGCGGCAAGAGAAAAATATCTCAAAGGAAATTCTTTCCGGGGTATCTTTTGGTGGAAATGGACTTTAACGAAAATACTTATATGTTAGTTAAGGGCACAACAGGAGTTACAGGTTTTATAGGCTTAGGGAAAAAACCTATGCCTTTGCCTCAGAATGAAGTAGATAATATATTAAAAAGGACAGAAGAAACTCAAACTAAACCTAGCCCTAAAGTTATGTTTGAAAAGGGCGAGCAAATTAGAGTCAATGAAGGGCCCTTTGTAAATTTTAGCGGTACAGTAGAAGAAATTAACGCTGAAAAAGGAAAAATGAAAGTCAGTGTTTCTATCTTTGGCAGAGCTACTTTAGTAGAACTGGAATTTTGGCAGGTAGAGAAAGTATAGAGAGTGAGGATTAATGGCAAAGAAGATTAAAGCTCAAATTAAGTTACATGTTCCTGCGGGTGCTGCAAACCCTGCGCCTCCAGTTGGGCCTGCTTTAGGCCAGCATGGTGTAAATATAATGCAGTTTTGTAAACAGTTTAATGATCAGACAAAAGGCAGGGAAGGGTTAATATTGCCGGCGGTAATCTCTGTTTATGAAGATAGGTCTTTTACCTTTATTATAAAGACGCCTCCATCATCAATTTTACTTAAGAGGGCGGCTAATTTAGCTAAAGCATCAGGCTTGCCAGGCAGGGAAACTATTGGCAAGGTAACCAAAAAGCAGGTTGAGGATATAGCGAAACAAAAAATAGAAGATTTGAATACCCGTGATATTAATGAAGCTGCTAAGATAATTGAGGGGACAGCCAGAAGCATGGGAATAATTATAGAAGGTTAATAATAAGGGTTAATAATTATGAAGAAATATAGTAAAAGATATAAAGAATCAGCAAAACAGCCGGATGTGGATAAGGCTTATCAGCTTAAAGATGCAATTTCAGTATTAAAGAAAATGGCAAAGCCAAAATTTGATGCTTCTCTAGACCTGCATTTTAATTTAAATGTAGATTCAAAGAAAACTGAGCAGATGGTTAGGGGTACTGTTCTTTTGCCTCATGGGACAGGTAAAAAAGTCAGAATCGCGGTTTTTTGTAAAGGGGAACATGAAAAATTGGCAAAGGAAGCTAAAGCTGATTATGTTGGAGGGATAGAGCTGATAGAAAAAGTTAACGCGGGATTTTTAGATTTTGACTGCACTATTGCCACACCGGAGATGATGAAAGATTTAAGCCGTTTAGGCAAGGTGTTGGGCCCTCGCGGCCTTATGCCAAGCCCTAAGACAGGGACAGTTACTAATGATATAGTAAAAGCGATTGAAGATGTGCGCAAAGGAAAAGTAGAGTTTCGCGTAGATAAACAGGGCGGTGTTCATTTGGGAGTAGGAAGAATTTCTTTTGATGAAAATAAATTATATGAAAATGCCCAGCGGGTCATTGAAACTTTATCTGAAGCAAAACCATCTTCGGTAAAAGGAAAATTTATTAAAACGTTGTCTATTTCAACAACTATGAACCCCGGATTAAATCTTGTTGTATAAGTAAAGATACTTTTGTAGGGACAGACCTCTGTGTCTGTCCGTTATTTGATAGGATAATTTTATCGGGCCGACACAGTGTTTGGCCCCTATGTAAGTGTAGCGAAGGATGGAGATTTTTTGATGAAAAAAATAGGTATAATAATTAAAGAAGAAGCAGGAAAATATATAAAGAATAAATTAAAGGATTCGCCAAATTTCTTTATTATAAGGTATTCAGGAGTTGCCGGACTTGATTTAAGTTCACTGCGGCAGGATTTAAGAAGCGCGAGGGCAAGTTTATTTGTTGCAAAGAATAGTGTCGCAAGGCGCGCTTTAAAAGAAAATGGATTAGAAGATTTGAGTAAAAAGATAGAAGGGCCCAGCGGGTTTGTTTTTATTGAAGAAGATCCTGTGCAGGCTTCTAAATCATTATTCGATTTTTCAAAAAGCCATGAGCAGTTAAAGGTAGAGGGGGGATTCTTAAAAGATAAAATTCTGCACGCGGAAGATGTAGAAGCGATTTCAAAGCTCCCTTCAAAGGAGGTATTAAGAGCTCAGGTAGTAATGATTTTAAATTCACCAATACGCAATATTGTTATAGTATTAAATCAAACTTTAAGAAAGTTTGTTTATTGTTTAGACCAAATTAAAACTAAAAAGACAAATTAAAAATGGTCAATTAGTGAATAGTTAATTAGTGAGTGGTGAGTAATTAACCAATTGACCATTTAACCACTTACCAATTAACCATTTAACCAATTAACCAAAATTAGGAGGAACCAAACATGGCCGCTGAAAAATTAGAAGAATTAATCAAATCTATAGAAACTATGACAGTGCTTGAACTTTCTGATTTAGTTAAAGCACTAGAAGAAAAATTCGGTGTTCAGGCTAATATGCCGATGATGGCAGCTCCTGTGGCAGGAGCAGCAGCAGGTGCAGCAGCAGAAGAAAAAACTGCTTTTACGGTAGTTTTAGCTAGTGCTGGCGCGAATAAAATAGCTGTAATTAAAGAAGTCAGGACAATAACCAGCCTTGGTTTAAAAGAAGCTAAAGATTTGGTTGATGCTGCTCCTAAAGCTATAAAAGAAGGCGTCGCTAAAGAAGAAGCTGAAGAGATAAAGAAAAAACTTGAAGCCGCTGGAGCAACAGTTGAATTAAAGTGACGGATCGGAAATTCGAGCCGTCATCCTGAACGAAGTGAAGGATCTTATTATTGAAGTTTTTTGTTCCGTTGGCGGAAATCAGAAGGGCATATAAAAATTATGATAAAACGTAAAAGTTTTGGGAAATTAAAAGAAGTTTATCCTTTGCCTAACCTGTTAGATTTGCAATTAGAATCTTACCATGAATTCCTGCAAATGGATGTGCCTCCTGCAGAACGTAAACTTCAAGGCCTGCAGGAAGTATTTTTGGAAATATTTCCTATAGAAAACGCGGATTGTTCTGTTAAATTAGAATTTATCAGTTATTCTTTAGGCAAGCCAAAGTATGATTTAGCTGAATCAAAAAGGCGCGGTTTGACTTATGCTGTTTCTCTTAAAGTTAAATTCAGAATAACAACTCCACATGAAACTAAAGAGCAAGATGCCTATTTTGGAGAAGTTCCTTTGATGACCGATACAGGAACATTTATTATAAACGGTGATGAGCGTGTTGTGGTAAGCCAATTACAAAGGTCTCCCGGGGTATCTTTTGAAGAAGAAAAGCATACTACAGGCAAGAAGATTTTTTATGGCAGGGTTATTCCATACCGTGGAGCATGGCTGGAATTTAAATATGATGTTTCAGATACTATTCTTGCCTATATTGACAGGCGCAGGAATTTTCCCGCGACACAAATTTTAAGAATCTTGGGATTTTCTAACGATCAGGATATTATCTCCGCTTTTGGTAAAGAATACCCGGAAATAACCAATACATTAAAAAAAGATACCACTAAGAATAAAGAAGAAGCATATTTAGATTTTTACCGTAAAATGCGCCCTACTGAGCCGGTAACTAAGGAATCATCAGAGATGTTATTTTATAGATTATTTTTTGACCCTGCCAGGTATGATTTAGAAAGGGCCGGCAGGTTTATTTTAAATAGAAAATTAGGAATGGATGTATCTTTAGATAAAAGGATACTTGATTCTGATACAGTTCTAAAAGTAATAGAGTATTTAATTAAGCTAAAAGATGGTGTTGGAAAAATTGATGATATAGACCATTTAGGCAATCGCCGCGTAAAGACTGTAGGTGAATTGATACAAAATCAAATAAGAATAGGTTTGTCAAGGGTTGAACGGTCTATAAGAGAAAGATTAACTATTTTAGGTGATACTGAGAATTTAAGTGTACATTTCTTAGTTAACTCTAAATTGTTGTCTAATCAAATAAAAGATTTTTTTGGCCGAAGCCAGTTATCTCAGTTTATGGATCAGGTTAATCCTTTAGCTGAAATGACGCATAAAAGAAGGTTAAGCGCTTTAGGCCCTGGAGGTTTATCTCGTGAAAGAGCTGGATTTGAAGTCAGAGACATCCATCCTTCTCATTATGGCAGAGTTTGTCCGATTGAAACTCCTGAAGGCCCTAATATAGGTTTAATTGCTTCTCTGAGTAGTTTCGCGCGGGTTAATCCGCTTGGTTTGATTGAAACTCCTTACAGGAAAGTAGAAAATGGCAAAGTAACACGCAAAATTGAGTATTTAACCGCGGATTTAGAAGAGAATAAAATAATCGCGCAGGCAAACGCGCCTCTTGATAATGAAGGCAATTTTTTAGAAGCTGAAGTTTCATGCCGTTTTGGAGGTGATTTTCCTAAAGTTCATCCTAAGAAAGTAGGATACATGGATGTTTCTCCCAAACAGTTAGTTTCTGTAGCCGCGGCATTAATACCTTTTTTAGAGCATGATGATGCTAACCGCGCGTTAATGGGTTCAAATATGCAAAGGCAGGCTGTGCCTTTAATGATAACAGAATCGCCTGTCGTAGGTACAGCTATGGAAGCAAAAGTAGCCAAGGATTCAGGAGTAGTTGTAGTAGCTCAAGAATCAGGGAAGGTAACTAGTGTAGATGCTTTAGCAATTACTATCGGCAAAAAAGCATACTATTTAAAAAAGTTTTTGAGGACTAATGCTAATACCTCTTTAAACCAAAGGCCAATTGTTAAATTAGGTGATTTTGTTGAAGCAGGGCAGGTTATAGCTGATGGCAGCGCGACTAAAGACGGAGAGTTAGCATTAGGTAAAAATATCCTTTGCGCTTTTATGCCTTGGAGAGGGTATAATTTTGAAGACGCTATTCTTATAAGTGAAAAAATAATTAAAGAAGATGTTCTTACTTCTATTCATATAGAAGAATTTGAAATAGAATCTACAGAGACACGTTTGGGCAATGAAGAAATTACCCGCGATATTCCTAATATTAGTGAAGATGCGTTAAGAAACCTGGATGATTCAGGAATAATTCGTGTTGGCGCTGAAATTGGGCCTGGAGATATTTTGGTAGGGAAAGTTACTCCTAAAACAGAGTCAGAGCTGCCTCCGGAAGAAAGGCTGCTGCGCGCGATATTCGGAGAAAAAGCTTCTGATGTGAGGGATACATCGTTAATTGTCCCTCCCGGAGTAGAAGGTGTTGTAGTGGCTGTGCATTTGTTCGCGCGCAAGGACCGCGGCAGAAAGTCAAAAGAAGAAAAAAGTAAAGAGTTGGCGAAAATCAGAGAGTTAAAAGCATATTATAAACAGGAAATTGAGTTTGTTGAGAAAGAAAAAATTACCCGTTTAAGCGCTGTTTTAGGGATTGATAAGAAAAAAGTTGAGAAAATAGATTTAAGCGATAAGGAAGAAGCAAGAATATTAGCCGCGTCTTTTGACGAGCAAATTCAGGAACTATTAATTGAGCAGCAGCAGGAAATTGATAAAGTGCGGCGTGGAGATGAATTGCCGCCCGGAGTATTAAAAAGGGTGGTTGTTTATATCGCGACAAAGAGGAAACTCGCGGAAGGCGATAAGCTTGCCGGCCGGCACGGTAATAAAGGTGTTGTAGCGCGCATATTGCCGGAAGCAGATATGCCATTTTTGCCGGATGGTACTCCTATAGAAATAGTGTTAAACCCTTTAGGTGTTCCTTCTCGAATGAATGTAGGCCAGATTTTGGAAACACATTTAGGATGGGCCGCTAAGGCGTTAGGTTTTAATATAGATACTCCTGTTTTTGATGGTGCCAGCGAGGCAGAAATTAAGGAGATGTTGAAAAAAGCAGGATTACCTGAAGATGGCAAGATAACTTTATACGATGGCCATACAGGGGAACCTTTTGACCAGAAAGTTACTGTAGGATATATATATATACTGAAATTAATTCATCTTGTTGATGAAAAGATTCATGCCCGTTCTATAGGCCCGTATTCTTTGGTTACTCAGCAGCCATTAGGCGGTAAAGCACAGTTTGGAGGCCAGAGATTAGGAGAAATGGAAGTTTGGGCGCTTGAAGCATATGGAGCGGCATTTACTCTGCAAGAAATGCTTACCGTAAAAAGCGACGATGTTTCAGGCAGGAATAATATTTATCAGGCGATTGTCAGAGGTGAACAACGGTTGACACATGGTATTCCGGAATCTTTTAATGTATTGATAAAAGAATTACAGGGGTTAGGTTTAGATATTAGAACCGAAAAAAGGAATTAAATAGACATCCTATAATAAAAAAAATAGGATGTCTGATTACAATGATTTCCAAGAGATTACAGAGATTAGAAACATAGGCTTTTTGATCGAAAGTCCGTTAAATAAGCAGATTAATGATTTAATCTCCGTAATCTTTAACAGTTTAATTAATCTGTGTAATCAGGTATAATCTTATATAATTATACCTGAAGATTATACCAGAGGTAAAAATGGAAGAGAAAGAGATAACGTCTTTTGACACAATTTCAATCAAGGTAGCATCTCCTCAAGTAATAAGGTCTTGGTCTAAGGGAGAAGTAAAAAAAGCAGAGACGATAAATTACCGTACGTTAAAACCGGAAAAAGACGGTTTATTCTGTGAAAAGATATTTGGCCCGGTACATGATGATGAATGTAATTGCGGTAAATGTAAAGGGAAAAAATTAAGAGGCATTACTTGTGACCGCTGCGGTGTTACTATTGATGAAGCTAAAGTAAGGCGCAGCCGTATGGGCCATATTGAATTAGCCATACCAGTTACACATATTTGGTTCTTCAAAGCAGTACCTTCCCGTTTAGCCGCTTTATTGGAAATAGGCCTGAGAGACTTAGAAAAAGTAATTTATTATGAAGAATATATAGTAATAGACCCCGCGAATACTCCATTAAGAAAAAAAGAACTTTTAACAGAAGATAAATATCAGGAAGCGTTGGATAAATATGGAAGTTCATTCAAAGCAAAGATTGGGGCTGAGGCAGTCAGGGATTTATTAAAGGAACTTGATATTGATGCTTATTGCCGTAAATTACGTAAAGATGTTGAAAAATCAAAAGACGCGTTGAGCAATCAGAAAACACTTAAAACCCTTAAAATCATTGAAGATTTTAAAAAATCAGGCAATAAACCTGAATGGATGATATTAGAAGTTTTGCCGGTTATCCCGCCTGATTTAAGGCCTTTGGTTCCTCTGGATGGAGGAAGGTTTGCCACATCAGACCTTAATGATTTATACCGCAGGGTAATAAACCGCAATAACCGTTTAAAGAAGTTAATGGAATTGAATGCTCCTGAAATCATTATACGTAATGAAAAAAGGATGCTTCAGGAATCAGTAGATGCTTTATTAGATAATGGCAGGCATGGCAGGCCTGTAATGGGGGCAAATAACCGGCCTTTAAAATCTCTCTCTGATATGTTAAAAGGCAAACAGGGAAGATTCCGGCAGAATCTATTGGGAAAACGCGTGGATTATTCTGGCCGTTCAGTAATTGTAGTCGGCCCGGATTTAAAACTTCATCAATGCGGCTTACCTAAACAAATGGCCTTGGAGTTATTTGAACCGTTTATTATAAAGAAGTTAAAAGAAAGAGGTTTTGTCCATACCATTAGAGGCGCTAGAAGAATGGTTGAGAGAGGAAAAATTGAAGTTTGGGATATTTTGGATGAAGTTATAAAAGACCATCCTGTTCTTTTAAACCGTGCTCCTACTCTCCATCGTTTAGGTATTCAGGCGTTTCAACCGGTTCTAATTGAAGGAAAAGCTATTAAAATTCATCCTTTGGTATGTACCGCTTTTAATGCTGATTTTGATGGAGACCAGATGGCAGTGCATGTACCGTTATCTTTGGAATCCCAGATAGAAACAAAAGTATTAATGCTTGCCATAAATAATATATTTTCTCCAGCTGATGGCCGTCCGATACTTACTCCTACGCAGGATATTATTTTAGGCACAGCTTATCTCTCTAAAGAGAAACCTCAGGCGTTGGGAGAAAATAAAATTTTTGCTTCCAATGATGAAGTGCTTGTTGCTTATGAAGATAAAGCTGTTGAACTTCACGCGATAATTAAATTAAGAGTGGATAGTGTATTTAATTTTGATGAGAAGAAGATTATTGAAGGCAGGCAGATAATTACTACTACTGTGGGACGGGTAATATTTAATCAGGAATTACCGCAAGGTTTTGGTTTTGTAAATAAAGATTTAAATAAAAATAATGTTGGTATTGTTGTAGCTGAGTGCCATAAGAGATTTGGCCACCAAAGGACTGTGCAGTTGTTGGATGATATTAAAAAACTGGGTTTTTATTTTGCTACTCTTGGAGGGATTTCTATCGGGATTGATGATTTAACAATTCCTCCGATGAAACAAGAAGTATTGAAAGAAGCTAAAGAAGAAGTTGCTAAAGTTGAGGATCAATACCGCAAAGGTATTATTACTGACAGTGAAAGGTCAAATAAAGTTATCGCGATTTGGACTCATACAACGGATAAGATTTCAGATTTGTTATTTAAGAATATGGAGCCTTTTAATCCTATATTTATGATGGCTGATTCAGGGGCGAGAGGTTCTCGGTTACAGGTCAGGCAGTTAGCAGGGATGCGCGGGTTAATGGCTAAGCCTTCAGGGGAAATTATTGAAAACCCGATTACCGCTAATTTTAAAGAAGGCTTAACCGTATTGGAATATTTTATTTCTACGCATGGCGCGCGTAAAGGCCTTGCGGATACAGCTCTTAAAACCGCTGATGCCGGTTATTTAACCCGCAGGCTGGTAGATGTGGCTCAGGAAGTTATAGTAAGCGAGATAGATTGCGGCACTCTTAATGGGATTACAGTTATTCCTATTGTAGAAGGTGATGAAGTAGTAGTAAGTTTGAAAGACAGGATTGTTGGAAGAGTCGTGTTAGATAATATAGTGGATATTATTACTGATGAAGTTATAGTTGAGGCAGGCAGTGAAATTAGTGACGAAAAAGCGGATATGATAGAGAAACTTGGTATTGAAAAAATCCGTATACGTAGTGTTCTTACTTGTGAATCCGGGAGAGGCTGCTGCTGTAAATGTTATGGAAGGAATTTAGCTACAGGCAGGTTAATAGAAGTTGGTGAAGCAGTAGGTGTAATTGCCGCTCAAAGTATTGGAGAGCCTGGTACTCAGTTGACTATGAGAACTTTCCACATCGGAGGGACGGCTTCTAGGACTGTAGAGCAGTCTTTTATTAAAGCAAAGAATAAAGGTGTCCTAAAATACCATAATCTTAGGGTTACGCCTAAGAATAAAGAATATATTGTTTTAAACAGAAATGGTTCTATAAGCATAAATGATAAGCAGGGAAGGGAACTTGAACATTATACTGTACCGCAAGGCGCATTTATTAGTGTCGCGGACGCAGAAGAAACAACAAAAGGCGTTTCTTTTGTCCGTTGGGATCCGTATACTTTGCCTATTCTTACGGAAGTAAGCGGAAAGGTTAAATTTGAAGACTTGAAGGAAAATGTCACTGTTAGGGAAGAATTGAATCCTGTAACGCAATTGACAGAAAGAGTTGTTGTTGAACATAAACAGGATTATCATCCACAGATAGTTATAGTTGATGATAAAAGCGAAGTCTTGGGGTTATATCCTATTCCTGTAGGAGCGCACATACTGGTAAAAGATGGAGATAATCAGGAAGCAGGAGGTTTATTAGCTAAGATTCCCCGGTTAGTTGGAAAAACAAGGGATATTACTGGAGGTTTACCTCGTGTCGCGGAATTATTTGAAGCAAGGCGGCCAAAAGATCCCGCAGTTATAAGTGAGATTGATGGATTTATAGAATTTGGAGAGACAAAAAAGAACCAGCGTGTAATTATTGTAAAATCTCCTACCGGTATGCAGAGAGAATATGCTATACCTCATGGTAAGCATCCTAATATTTATAAAGGCGATAAAGTTTTGGCAGGGCAGCAATTGACTGATGGGCCGGTTGTATTACAGGATATATTACGAGTCTGCGGTGATAAAGTACTTCAGGAATATCTTGTAAATGAAGTTCAGGAAGTTTACAGGCTGCAGGGTGTCCGTATAAATGATAAACATATAGAAGTTATCATTAGGCAGATGTTAAAGAAGGTAAAGATAGAGGAATCCGGAGATACTGAATTTTTATCGGGAGAACAGGTGGACAGATGGAAATTCCAGAAAGAAAACATCCGCGTTGTTAAAAAAGGTGGAAAGCCTGCTTTGGCTACTCCGTTATTATTAGGTATTACAAAAGCATCTTTAACTACAGAGAGTTTTATTTCCGCGGCAAGTTTTCAGGAAACAACGCGAGTTTTAACTGAAGCCGCTGCTTCAGGGAAAAGTGATGAATTGTTTGGTTTGAAGGAGAATGTAATTGTAGGACATTTAATTCCTGCCGGGACAGGTTTTTATGAGCATCGGCAGATAGAGGTAACTAAAGAACAGAAAATAGAGAAGCCCGACTGAAACGTCGAGCTAAATTTTCGAACGAAGTGAGGAAATATGCCAACTATAGCACAATTAATCAGAATTGGTAGGGTTTCAAGAAAGAAAAAAACAAAATCACCAGCCTTAAAAGGATGCCCTCAGAGAAGAGGTGTATGTTTGCAAGTGCGTACAATGACTCCCAAAAAGCCTAATTCAGCCTTGAGAAAAATTGCCAGGGTTAGGCTGACCACGGGGATAGAAGTTACCGCGTATATTCCTGGTGAAGGCCATAATTTACAGGAGCATTCTATTGTCTTAGTAAGAGGTGGTAGAGTTAAAGATTTGCCAGGAGTTAGGTATCATATAGTCCGAGGCTCTTTAGATACAGCTGGTGTTAATCAGCGCAAACAGTCGCGTTCTAAATATGGGGCTAAGATGCCGAAATAATTTATATGTAGGGGACGGGCATGCCCGTCCCGCTATTATAAATATTTATTAATTAACGGTGCAGGCATGCCTGCACCCTATATAGTTATGGGTAATTTATGAAATGAGGAAACAATGAGAAGAAGAAAAGCACAAGAAAAAGAAATCGCGCCAGATCCTAAATTTAATAGCAAAGTTGTGGGAAAATTTATAAATATGGTTATGGTTACAGGAAAAAAATCTTTAGCTGAAACAATAGTTTATGGCGCTTTTGAGATAATAAAAAAACAGCTTAATGAGCCGGATATATTAAAAATATTCCATAAGGCGATAGATAACGCCAGGCCCAGGCTGGAAGTAAAACCACGCAGAGTCGGAGGATCGACTTATCAGGTTCCTATTGAGGTCAGGCAGGAAAGAGGTACTTCTATTTCTTTGCGCTGGATAAGAGATTTTGCCAGGACTAAAAAAGGAAAATCTATGCAGCAAAAGCTCGCTGATGAAATTATATCTGCTTATAAAGGTGAAGGTTCTTCAATAAAGAAAAGAGATGATACTCATAAAATGGCAGATGCTAATAAGGCTTTTGCGCACTTTAGGTGGTAAATAAAAAATGAAAAAAATTCCTTTAGATAAATTAAGAAATATCGGAATAATTGCGCATATCGACGCTGGGAAGACTACAACTACAGAGCGGATACTTTTTTATACCGGTAAGACTCATAAGATAGGTGAAGTTCATGATGGCGCGGCTACTATGGATTGGATGGTTCAGGAACAGGAAAGAGGTATTACTATTACATCCGCGGCAACTACCTGTCATTGGAGAGATTGTAATATTAATATTATTGATACCCCGGGCCATGTGGATTTTACCATTGAAGTGGAAAGGTCTTTAAAGGTATTAGATGGGGCAGTTGTAGTATTTTGCGGAGTTGGTGGAGTTGAGCCTCAATCAGAAACTGTATGGCGCCAGGCAGACCGTTATGGAGTTCCCAGAATATGCTTTGTAAACAAATTAGACCGTACAGGCAGTGATTTTTTTGAAGTAGTTAAACAAATACACGAAAAGCTGGGCGCGCACGCGGCGGCTATACAGTATCCTTACGGACAGGAAGAAAATTTTAGAGGTATTGTAGATTTGATTGAGAGAAAGCTTGTTTTATATAAAGATGATTCAGGTAAAGAAAGAGAAACTGTAGAAGTACCAGCGGAGATTTCCGCGGAAGTTGAGAAATACAGGGCAGTATTGGTCGAAAAAATTGCTGAAGTTGATGATAAAATAATAGAGCCGTTTTTAGCGGGAAAAGATATCCCAGTTAATGATATAAAAGACGCTATAAGAAGGACTGTTGTTAACAATAAATTTATTCCTGTTTTATGCGGAGCTTCATTTAAGAATAAAGGTACTCAGCTTTTGTTGGATGCTGTTTGTGATTATTTGCCTTCTCCTATAGACCTGCCGCCGGTTAAAGGTACTAAGCCTGACAGCGGTGAATTTGAAGAGATAGCGACTTCAGATGACGCTCCTTTTTCCGCGTTATGTTTTAAAATTGCCACAGACCCTTATGTAGGTAAAATAAATTATATAAGAGTTTATTCAGGGGTATTAAATTCAGGCACATATATTTATAATTCAACAAAGCGGATTAGAGAACGGGTAACAAAAATAGTAAAGATGCACGCCAACCGTCAGGAGATTGTGGATAACCTTAGTACCGGAGAAATCGGCGCGGCTGTTGGGTTAAAAGATACTAAAACAGGGGATACTTTATGTTTAGAATCCACCCAAATAATTCTGGAAGCAATGCGTTTTCCTGATCCGGTAATCCAGCAGTCTATTGAGCCTAAAACTAAAAATGATCAGGAGAAATTAGGCATGGCTTTGCATAAATTATCCGAAGAAGACCCTTCATTTAGGATTAATTATAATCAGGAGACTGGCCAGACAGTTATGGCAGGAATGGGCCAGCTTCATTTGGAAATAATCGCGGACAGGCTTTTAAGAGAGTTTAGTGTTGATGTTCAGGTAGGGGTGCCGCAGGTTGCTTACAGAGAGACAATAAAGAAAAAAATAAATGTTGCAGGTAAATTTATTCAGCAATCCGGCGGGCGCGGGCAGTATGGCCATGTAGTAATAGAAATGGAACCGCAGGAAGTGCCGGGTACAGGAATAACTTTTGAAAATAAAATAAAAGGTGGAGCTATCCCGCAGGAATATATCCCGGCAGTAAAACAAGGAATTTTACAAACCTCCAAAAGCGGCGTCTTAGCAGGCTATCCGGTAACAGATATTAGAGTAATATTGGTGGATGGTTCATTCCATGATGTTGATTCTTCAGAGTTGTCTTTTAAAATGGCAGCTGGTATAGCATTTAATGAAGGAATGAGAAAAGCAAACGCTGTTTTAATGGAGCCGATTATGGATATGGAAGTTATATCGCCTGAAGAATACATGGGAACAGTCATAGGTGATTTAAGTTCCCGGCGGGCAAAAATAATTTCTCTTGCAAAAAAATTAAATGTGAATATAATAAAAGTTCACATTCCTTTAGCTGAAACCTTTAATTATGCTACGATTGTGCGTTCACTAACACAAGGCCGCGCATCCTATACAATGGAGCCCTCATTTTACGCAGAGGTGCCTTCACATATAGCAGAAAAAATTATTACCGGGTTTAGTGCAGGGGGAAATACAAGGAGAAGTTTTTAAAAGAAATATTTAAAAGGTTAAAAGGTTAATTGGTGAGTGGGTAATTAACTATTCACAACTCACTAATTAACTAAACTTGGAGGGGAAATAATGGCAAAAGAAAAGTTTGTAAGATCAAAACCACACGTGAATATTGGGACTATTGGTCATATTGACCATGGTAAAACAACTCTTACCGCGGCTATTACACATGTATTGGCAAAGTTAGGAAAAGCTCAGGAAAGACAATATGCTGATATTGCTAAAGGTGGTACTGTCCGAGATGAAACAAAAGTTGTTACAATTTCTGTTGCGCACGTTGAATATGAAACTGATAACCGCCATTATGCGCATATAGATTGCCCGGGCCACGCGGATTATATTAAAAATATGATTACTGGCGCAGCTCAGATGGATGGTGCTATATTGGTAGTTTCAGCTGTTGACGGCCCTATGCCTCAAACAAGAGAGCATATCCTTTTAGCAAGGCAGGTTAATGTCCCTTCAATGATAGTATTCCTTAATAAAGTAGATATAGTAGCCGATAAAGAGCTTATTGATTTGGTAGAGATGGAAGTTAGGGATTTGTTGACAAAATATGGTTATCCGGGAGATAAAACTCCTATTATTAAAGGGAGTGCTTTAAAGGCATTACAGAGCCAGGATGCTAATAGCCCTGAAGCTTTACCGATGTTGGAACTTCTGAAGGCGGCTGATGAATTTATACCTTTACCTGTCAGAGAACTTGATAAACCAATGCTTATGGCAGTGGAAGACGTATTTACGATTGAAGGAAGAGGAACCGTAGGCACAGGAAGAATCGAACGAGGTAAGGTTAAAATCAATGAAGAAGTAGAAATTATTGGATTAAGGCCGGAAGTAAAAAAGACAGTAGTTACCGGTATTGAAATGTTTAGAAAAATCCTTGATGAAGGACAAGCTGGAGATAATGTTGGCCTTTTATTGAGAGGTGTTGATAAAAATGATATAGAAAGAGGCATGGTTATTGCCGCGCCTAAATCTATTACACCTCACACCAAATTCAAAGCGCAGGTATATATCTTAAATAAAGAAGAAGGTGGAAGGCATACTCCTTTCTTTAAAGGGTATAGGCCTCAATTCTATTTCCGTACTACAGACGTTACAGGTTCTGTAATTCTGCCTCAAGGAGTAGAAATGGTTATGCCTGGAGATAATGTTGCTTTAGACGTAGAATTAATTACACCTATAGCTATGGAAAAAGAATCACGTTTTGCTATACGTGAAGGAGGCCATACAGTAGGTGCAGGTGTTGTAACAGAAATTATTGCTTAGTAGTAAAGTTTTCTTGCCTTACTGTTTCATTACTCGCAAGGGTATATAGTATACTCTTAAAATTAGTGAAGTAGTAAGGTCAGAAATAAAAAATATAACTAACATGCAGAAAATAAGAATAAGATTAAAAGCATACGATCATCGCCTATTAGATCAAGCGGTGGGAGAGATAGTAGAGACAGTAAGGCGTACAGGGGCTAGAATATCAGGCCCGATACCTTTGCCTACTAAGCGGGAGCTTTATACTGTTTTACGCTCCCCGGTTATCGACAAAAAATCTCGTGAGCAGTTTGATTTATCTACCCATAAACGCTTAATTGACATTTTTGATCCAACGTCGAAAACAATTGATTCTTTACGAAAATTGAATCTCCCTGCAGGTGTTGACGTAGAAATTAAATAAAGTTTTGCTTATTGTGTTTGTGTAGGGACAGACCTCTGTGTCTGTCCATTCTGTGGTATAATAATTTTATTGGGCCGGCACAGAGGCCGACCCCTACATAGTAAGTACACGTGAATTGGAGATTTTAGGTGAAAGAAATTTTAGGAAAAAAATTAGGAATGACTC
The DNA here is from genome assembly GCA_043813255.1 of Candidatus Omnitrophota bacterium. Lineage (GTDB taxonomy): Bacteria > Omnitrophota > Gorgyraeia > Gygaellales > Profunditerraquicolaceae > JBDRLG01. Next base: position 10,014 of record JBDRLG010000069.1, on the reverse strand, counting down.
AGATTTTCTCTGAGGATGGAAAGCAGATTGGCGTAACAGCGATTGAGGTAGGGCCTTGCCCTATATTGGCAGTAAAAGAAAAGTCAATACAGATAGGTTTTGATTTAGCAAAAGAAAGCAGAGTTAAAAAACCTATTTTAGGAATTTATAAAAAAGCGAATACCGCGCCGCGCAAAATTATTAGAGAATTTTTAAAAGATTCTCAGGCAGAATATAAAGTTGGAGAAGAACTCAAAGTTGATTTATTTAAAATTGGCGACTTTGTGGATGTTAGCGGTACTTCAATAGGTAAGGGGTTTCAAGGCGGGATGAAGCGTTGGCATTGGAAAGGCGGCCCGATGACTCATGGGTCTACATCACACCGCCGCATAGGTTCTATAGGTTCAAGTACTACCCCGGGTAGAGTTTTTAAAGGACATCATCTCCCTGGACATATGGGCGCGAAAAAAGCAACAATTCAGAATTTAAAAGTAATGCAAGTGGATGTGGAAAATAATATATTATTAGTAGAAGGTGGAGTGCCCGGACATAAGAATAGTTACTTAATCATTAAAAAAGCAAAGAAGAAATAAATGGAAACCATAACATTACCTGTATTTAATACAGACGGAAAAGAAATAGATAATATAGAACTTGACAAATCTGTTTTTGATGGTACTATAAACACTCCTGCAATTTATCAGGCAGTTAATGGTTATAGAGCTAATCAAAGAAAAGGTTTAGCTTCTACAAAAACCAGAGGGGAAGTTTCCGGCGGTGGTAAAAAGCCGTGGAAACAAAAAGGTACCGGGCGGGCAAGAGTTGGTTCTTCGAGGTCTCCTTTATGGCGTCACGGCGGTGTAGTATTCGGCCCGCATAAAAGAGAATTTTCGTATCAGATACCTAAAAAAATAAAGAACCTTGCGTTAAAATCCACTCTTAATTCTAAGCTAAAAGAGAATAATTTGATAGTTTTAGATGCTTTAGAATTAACAGCTGGCAAGACAAAAGAAATAGTAAGAGTTTTGTTAAATTTAAAAATTGACACTAAGAAATTAAAAAGTAACAACATACTGCTGCTTTTAAATAAAATAAATAATACTCTAAAATTAGCCATGCGCAATGTGAATTACATAAATGTTAATTTGGCAAAACAGGCGCATGCGTATGAAGTTTTAAGGTCCAGAAAATTGATAATTACTAAAGAAGGATTAGCTGAATTAACTGATAAAATAAAAGAAAAGTAACGAATAAAATGATAACCTCATACGATATAATTAAAGCTTTAGTCAGGACAGAAAAATCTACTTTATTAGAACCGCAAAGGAAATACCTTTTTCTGGTAAATATATTAGCTACTAAAATTCAGGTAAGGAAAGCGGTAGAAGAAATTTATAAAGTTAAAGTTACTGATGTTAATACTTTTATTAATAGAGGAAAGTTAAAACGTGTGAGGTACAAAATTGGCAAATCGCCAGATTCAAAAAAAGCAATAGTAACATTAAAAGAAGGCCACAAGATAGCTTTGGCATTGTAATAATAAAGGATAAATATGGGAATCAAGAAATTTAAACCAACAACAGCATCAAGGCGTTGGATGAGTGGTAATGATTTTGTTGAAATTACAAAAAACAAACCCGAAAAATCTTTATTGGTTCCTCTTAAAAAGACTGGCGGCAGGAATTCTCAGGGTAGAATTACTATACGCCATATTGGCGGCGGGCATAAGCGGATGCTCAGGTTAATTGATTTTAAGAGAAATATGTGGGAGCAGCCGGCAAAAGTATTGGCTATTGAATATGACCCTAACCGCAGCAGTAGGATTGCTCTGGTGCAATATGAGAATAAAATTAAAAGATATATTCTCGCTCCATTCGAATTAAAAGTAGGAGAACAAGTTATATCCAGCAATCAAAAAGATGTGGAATTAAAATGCGGGAACAATCTCCTTTTAAGATATATCCCTTCAGGTACATTAATTCATAATATTGAATTAGCTAAAGATAAAGGCGGGCAAATAGTAAGAAGTGCTGGATCTTCGGCACAAATTATGTCTAAAGAAGAAAATTTTGCTCATGTGAAACTGCCTTCAGGAGAAGTAAGAATGATAAGCCTTGATTGCCATGCGGTCATAGGGCAATTGAGCAATATAGAACATGAGGCTATTAGCTTAGGGAAAGCCGGCAGAAAACGCTGGATGGGCATAAAGCCTACAGTAAGAGGCGCAGCAATGAACCCTGTAGATCATCCTCATGGAGGCGGTGAAGGGAAAGCAGGCCAAGGTAATCCGCATCCTGCTACACCTTGGGGTAAACCTACTAAAGGGTTTAATACTCGTAAACCGAAAAAATATTCAAATAAATTTATTGTTAAGCGAAGGAAGTAAAATGCCAAGATCACTTAAAAAAGGACCATTTGTTGACGAAAGGTTGTTAGAAAAAGTAGAAAGAGCGCGCCGTTCAGGAATGCGGCAGGCTATAAAAACATGGTCGAGGCGTTCGACTATTATTCCAGATTTTGTAGGTTTAACTTTTGCTGTTCATGATGGCAGGAAACATATACCGGTTTTTGTTACTGAAAATATGGTTGGGCATAAATTAGGTGAATTTTCTCCATCGCGTATTTTCAGGAAACACGGTGGTGTAAAGGCTAAGAAAGCCGCGGAGAAAACATAAAGCAATTAAATTAGTCAATGGTCCATAGAAAAAAATAGTTTTTAGACTGTATTATTTAACTATGGTTTATTGATTGTGGTCTATGGTCTAACCGAGTGTAACGAGGTTATATATGACAGTAAAAGCTGAAGGAAAACATATAAGAATTTCGCCTAAGAAAATAAGGCAAGTTATAGATATGATACGTAATAGAACTGTAATAGAGGCAAAGAGCCTTTTAATTAATTTAAATAAGCGCCCTAAAGAGCCGATTATTAAATTGTTAAACCAGGCAATAGCTAATGCTAAAGTAAAAGGATTAAATTCTGAACAGCTTTATATATCTAAAATCGTTTGTGACGGAGGGCCGATGTGGAAAAGATTTAAAGCCGCTGCTTTTGGAAGGGCAAGTAAAATATTAAAAAGGACTTCACATATTAAAATAGAATTGGATATCAAGTAAAATTGCAGAACAATTTTACGCAGACCCCGCGTTTTTTGGCGGGGTAAATATAAGACAAATAAATTATTAATTCCGAACAGAGTGAGGATACTATGGGACAGAAAGTTAGCCCTTTATTGTTAAGGATAGGTTATATAAGGACATGGAATAGCAGGTGGTTTGCCCGCTCAAAAGATTTTTCTAGATTTATAGAAGAAGACTATAAAATCAGGAAAATAATTAAAAACAGGTTTAAACATGCCGCTGTATCTAATGTTGTGATAGAAAGGCTGGCTCAGAAAATAAAAATACGCGTATATACCGCGAGGCCGGGTATAATAATAGGCCGGCATGGAGCGGATATAGAGCGTTTACGGCAGGATTTAAATATTTTAGTAAAAACCGAGATTTCAATAGATGTGGAAGAGATAAAGGCTCCTACTTTAGATGCCCAGTTGGTTGCGCAGAATATTGCTTTACAGATTGAAAGAAGAGTTGCTTTCCGCAGGGCTATAAAACGCTGTATAGAACAGACAATGAGTTCTGGAGCAAAAGGAATCAAGATATCTTGTTCTGGAAGATTAGGCGGCGCAGAAATGTCAAGGACAGAAACCTATAAAAAAGGCAAAATTCCTTTATCTACTTTTCGCGCGGATATTGATTATGGATTATTTGAAAGTTTGACTACTTATGGGTTAATTGGAATTAAAGTTTGGATATATAAAGGTGATGTTTTATTGGAGAGGAAAGAAGTTGTTCATAGTAAGCAAGTTCTTCCGCAAGAACAAACTCTCTTAGAACCAGAAAAGACAACCCTAGCTTAAAAGGAAGGTATTGTGTTATGGTAATGATGCCAAAAAGAGTAAAATATCGTAATGTGCAAAAAGGCAATAGGCGTGGAGTTGCTACCTCTGGTTCTACATTAGCTTTTGGCGAATATGGTTTAAAGTCTTTGGATAATGGCTGGCTTAAAAATAATCAGATAGAAGCAGTCCGCGTGATTTTAGCCAGACAGCTGCATAAAGGCGGTAAATTATGGATTAGAATATTTCCGGATAAAGCAATCACAAAAAAACCAGCGGAAGTTAGAATGGGTAAGGGAAAAGGAGATTTAGATCATTGGGTAGCTGTTATAAAAAGAGGGAAAATATTGTTTGAATTAGGCGGGGTACCGGAAGAATATGCCCGTCGTTGTTTCAGGTTAGCGGCATATAAATTAGCACTTAAAACAAAATTTGTAACACGTATTCATAAATAATTATGAAAAGAAAAGATAAAATTCAGGATTTACGCGGTGTCACTAAAGAAGAATTAATTCAAAAAAGTAAAAGCCTTAAAGAACAATTGTTTAAGTTAAATGAACAGCGTTATACTGGCAGAGTGGATAAGCCGCATATGTTTTCGTCTCTAAAGAGAGATCTGGCTCGTATTAATACTGTTCTGAATGAAAAGAAAGAGAAGAAAGCAAATGGGTAAAACAAGTTATATAGGAGAAGTAGTTTCTGATAAAATGCAGAAAACACGTATTGTTAAGACTACTCGTAAAGCAAAACATATAAAATACGGCAAGATCATTAAGAAGGTTAATAAGTATAAAGTTCATGATGAGAAAAATGTGTCAAAAATGGGTGATACAGTACGTATTGAAGAAACAAGGCCTATATCAAAGGATAAAAGGTATAAATTAGTGGAAGTAATTAAAAAAATAGAGATTTCGCAAGTTAAGGAAGAATAGAAATGATACAATTAAGGTCAATTTTAGATGTGGCAGATAATACCGGGGCAAAACGGGCATCAATGATATGTGTTTTAGGCAAGAAAAACTGTTTTATCGCGGAAATAGGCGATATTATTAATGTTAATGTGAAAGAATCAGGGCCGGATGCGGCAATAAAAAAAGGCGAAAAAGGTAAAGCTGTGGTAGTCAGGACTAAAGATGCTATAAGGCGAGCTGATGGTTCTATATTGAGATTTGACCGTAATGCCATAGTCTTTATTGATGCTCAGAATAATCCGCGAGGCACGCGTGTATTCGGGCCTGTTGCCAGAGAATTAAGGGATAAAAATTTTACTAAGATTATATCTTTGGCACCGGAAGTAATTTAAGGGAAGGTTAAGGTAATGATAAAAATCAGAAGAAATGATATTGTTCAGTCAATTAAAGGCAAAGATAGAGGAAAGAAAGGTAAAGTGTTGAAACTTTTCCTTGCTGAGAAACGTGCCTTGGTTGAAGGACTAAACATGGTTAAAAAACATAAAAGAAAGACTCAAACTAACCAGCAAGGAGGGATAGTTTCTATTGAAGCTCCTATTTCAATTGCTAACCTGAATCTTTTTTGTAAACAGTGTAACCGGCCGGTAAGAGCGGGATTTATGGTATTAACGGATGGTACAAAAACAAGAATCTGTAAAGTTTGTAAAGAGGTAATATAACTATGGCAGTCAGATTACAGGAAATGTATGATAATGAAATAGCCCGGCAGATGATGGAAAAATTTTCTTTAAAGAATAAAATGGCAGTCCCTAAATTAGAGAAAATAGTAATTAATATGGGAGTTGGGGAAGCAATTCAGGATATAAAGATTCTGGACAAGGCCATGGAAGATTTAGCTTTGATTACAGGCCAAAAGCCGGCTATCAGGCGTGTAAAGAAGGCTATTTCTAATTTTAAGATTAGGGAAGGCCAGCCTGTAGGTTGTAAGGTTACTCTTAGAAGAAGAATGATGTATGAATTCATTGATAGGCTGATAAATGTGGCTATGCCTCGTATCCGCGATTTCAGAGGTGTGCCTGTGAAATCTTTTGATAAATCAGGTAATTATACTTTAGGCTTAACGGAACAAACATTATTTCCAGAGATTGATATTGATAAAGTAGTCAGGGCTCAGGGTATGGATATAACTTTTGTTATTAAGAATTCTAAATCGGCAGAACAGTCTATGGAATTATTGAGATTGTTTGGTATGCCTTTTAAAAATACAGAAGCGTAATTCGGGAGTATAAAAAAGTATGGCAAAAAATTCACAAATAGCAAGATGGAAAAGGGAGGCTAAATTTTCTTCAAGAAAATATAATCGTTGTCATATTTGCGGCAGGTCAGGAGGTTTTCTAAGGAGATTTCAGCTTTGCAGGATGTGTTTTAGAGAATTAGTCTGGCAGGGAATGATTCCCGGAGTAAAAAAAGCCAGTTGGTGAGCTTAAAGTAACCAGAAACCAGAGAACAGAAACCAAAAAATACTTTTCTGTAATCCCTGCCGGCAGGCAGGTGTTCTCTGTAATCTGGTTTCTTCTGAATGAAATGAGGAGAATATGTCAAGAACAGATTTAATTTCAGATGCATTTACGATGATCCGTAATGCTATAATGATCGGAAAAGAAACTGTAGAGATTCCGGCTTCTAATACTTTAAAGTCTGTGCTGGAACTTTTTAAAAAAGAAGGCTATATAGAAAATTTTAAAGAAATAGAAGATAAAAAACAGGGGATATTAAAAATTTACCTGAAATATTTAGCTGGAAAATCAGCTATAATTAATTTGAAACGTGTATCTAAGCCTAGTTTGCGTGTATATGTTAAACGCGATAAAGTACCGTTTGTATTAAGAGGCAAAGGATTAGCTATTATATCAACATCAAAAGGAATTATGACCGATATACAAGCCAGGGAATTAGGAATGGGCGGAGAAGTTATCGGCTATATTTGGTAGGTGAATCTATGTCTAGAATAGGAAAAAAGCCGATAGTTATACCACAAGGCGTAAAAGTTGAGTCAAGAGATGGCGTGGTTTTTGTGGAAGGTCCCAAAGGGAAATTAAGCAGGGCTTTAACTTACAGAGTAAGTTTAGAGGTGAAAGACAATCAGGTGTTTGTAAGCCGTGTGGCAGATACAAAGCTTGATCGCTGCCAGCATGGCCTCTATAGGGCATTGATTTCAAATATGATTCAAGGTGTTACAGAAGGTTACGTAAAACAAATGGAAATTATAGGAGTTGGGTTTAAAGCTCAGGTTCAAGGTAAAGTTCTAAATATGAATCTCGGGTTTTCTCATCCGATAAATATTTCGATACCCGAAGGGATTATAATAGAGACGCCAAAACAGACACAAATAATAGTTAGAGGTATGGATAAAGAAAAAGTCGGGGAAGTTTCAGCTAAAATACGCGCGGTATATCCGCCAGAGCCTTATAAAGGCAAAGGAATACGTTTTGTCGGAGAACATGTGAAGAAAAAAGCCGGTAAATCTCAAGGCGCGGCAAAATAAATTAAGGAATAAGACTTAGAAGCATTAATGTAGTATATAAAAACCTGGAAGCATTATTGAAAAGAAACCTGCTCCATAGTATAAGCACTGGAAAATTCTCTTACGATAATTTTCTCAGTATACTACGGAGTCAATAATGTAGTGTATAAAAACCTAGAAGCATTATTGAAAATAAACCTGCTCCATAGTATAAGCACATAAAAATTCTCTTACGATAATTTTTTAAGTATACTACGGAGTTAATAATGCAAAGTATAAAAACCTGAAAGCATTATTAAGGAGGAGAAAAATGGATTTTTGGAAAATGAGTTTGTGGCAGTTATTTTTAGCAGGCGGGCCGGTAATGTGGCCGATATTTTTAGCTTCTATTTTTGCTTTCGCGATAATAGGAGAAAAGTTTTGGCATCTGCATAAGATAAAAATAGACACGCAGGATTTTCTGAATGAGATTCTTAATAAAATAAAGCGCCATGAGATTAAAGAAGCACTGCAATCCTGCGATAATACTAAAAGCCCTGTCGCGCATATTTTGAAAGCAGGGATTTTGAAATATGACCGCCCGAGGCCGCAGATTATTGAATCGATAGAAGATGCTTCGTTATATGAAGTCCCTAAACTTGAAAGGAACCTTCCTATGCTTGCGACTATCAGCCATATTGCCCCTCTTTTAGGGCTTTTGGGGACGGTTACAGGAATGGTCAGGTGTTTTCAGCTCGTTCAGGCTAAAGCTACAACATTGCATCCAATTTCTCCCGGTGATTTAGCCGGAGGGATTTGGGAAGCATTACTTACAACCGTAGCAGGATTGATTGTAGCTATCCCGACATATGTGGCTTATAATTATTTGGTTAGCCATATTAACAATTTTGTTTTGGAAATGGAAAAAGCATCCACGGAATTAGTGAATTTTTTGACAGAATGAAAAATAGTTGTAAGTTGTAAGTCGTAAGTTATAGGGCGTAAAAAAAATGATAAAGACATTTAGGGATTTAAATGTTTGGCAAAAAGCTCATGAAATTTGTCATCTGGGCTTGACCGTAGAATCTTGATCCTGCGATCAAGTCGCAGGATGACAAAAATGGAGTTTTGCAACAGACTCAACTTACGTCTTAAAAAGAAAGGTTTTGCATATGAGATTTAAAAGACATATGGAGCTGGAGCACGGCCTTAAGCAGATAGAGATAACTCCTTTAATAGACATGATTTTTTTATTACTGGTATTTTTCTTGCTTACTTCCAGTTTTGTAATACAGCCGGGTATAAAAATAAACCTGCCTAAAGCAGCAACCAGTGAAATTATTCAGGCGGAAAATATAGAAGTAATTATTTCCGGAGAAAATGTTATTTATTTTAATGCTAAGGTCGTTACTATGAAGGAATTGGGAAACCTGTTTAAACAAGTAGCTAAAAGGAAACAATCTATTTTAATTAAAGCAGACAAGCGGGCATCTTTAGGCAGGGTCGTAGAAATTTGGGATATGTGCAGGGATTTAGGCGTAAACCAGATAAATATAGCCACTAATCAGGAATGATAAAAGTCACAAACCATAAGTCACAAGTCATAAGCCGTAATATTTTTTCACAGCCGTTCAAGAAAAGTATTTTGATTTCGTTATTAGGGCATATAACTGTATTTAGTATGTTTAGTTTTTCTTTTGGCTCAGGAATTCTAAAATTTAATAATGCGCGGGTATCTTTTTTAGGGGCAGTTTTAAATCAATCTGATTTAACGCATCCCGCGCGAAACTTCTCTTCCAGCAAGAATCTTGTAAATAATGCTGAATTAATACAGTTGTATAAAGAGAAAGCGGAATTTAAAATAACAAGCCCTGAATTTATAAAACCGTTATCAAGGGGAATTTTTAATAATATAGAGAAAGACGCGGAAAAGAAATATTTAAAGAATAATATTTTTCCTCTGCCAATAACGCGAATAAAAAATAAGCCTGTAGTTATGCTTTATCCACGGCTGCCTTATCAGTTTAACATCTATTTTAAAGACAGGCAGGCAGTCCATATTGAAGTAATATTTAATAGTATATCTGTAGGCAGGAGTATTGCCAGTTTAGTCAAAAGAAAAATTTCTTCAGGCAATTTAGAAGCAGATTTATTGACCATGCGTTATATCAGCCATTATTTATTTATCCAAAAGCCGAAGATACATAGCGATGATTGGCAAACCGTAAAAATAGACCTTTCCACAAAGGATAAATAGCGTATAGCGTTTTTTTTAGCGTTTAGCGGATAGCGTTTAGCGTTTAGTTAGAAATTCTTGTTTTACTATACGCTATCCGCTATACGCTATCCGCTAATAAATATCCGCTATCCGCTCTTTTAAATGATAAATATAGATTTTTCTTTAGCTATATCAATTTACTTCGTTATATTTATAGGAATAATTTTATTAATTTGGATGCTTAGCAGAAAAGAAAAAAACAGGGATTTATCTTTAGATCCGAAGTTCATCTGGTTTTGTTCTATATGTACGTATACTTATGTTAATACTAGAGAAGAAGTAATTTCGATTTGCCCCCGATGTGGTAATTACAACAAAAAATAGTTGACAGAAAAAATAATTGTTTTAAAATACATTTGGAGGTGGCATATGATAACAGAAATAGGAATAGTCGCGGGAGATATATGGCATTTTTTAGACCAGCACGGAGAAGTTAGTTTATCA
>JBDRLG010000068.1:0-2738 GCA_043813255.1 Candidatus Omnitrophota bacterium | reverse complement strand
AGATGAACTAGAAATAGATTTGCCGACTGTCCAGATAGACCCTACGGATAAAATCATAATGCCGGATTTTACTATTTATCTTAGGGCAAAGATTGAAGATACTATTGCTGAATTTAAAAGGTGTTTTCCAAAAGAAGCGCGCAATATTGAGAAGTTTTTTGAGTTTATTCTAAATAAAGATTTTCTTTCGGTTTATAAAGAAGTAAAAGAAATAACCTTTGGCAGGCTTCTAAATAGCTTTTTCAAGGATTATAAACTAAAAGCGGTATTCAGCCTTTTATTGGGCAATCTTGGTTTATCCGCTAAAACTGCCTTTGCTGTGCCGGCGATAATTTTATTCCGTGAGTATATTTTAGACAGCGGACATTACCCAATTGGAGGGATACAGGCTTTTCCCGACAAGTTAGTAGAGAAATTAAACAGCCTTAATGGAGAAGTAATCCTTTCAAAAAAAGTAGTAAAAATAATCACTACCGGTTCTGAGAAAGAAGTAGTTTTAGACGATGGGCGGCAGATACCAGCGAAAGTAATAGTTTCAAACGCAGACGCCACAGAAACATTTAAGGAATTATTGGATATAAAGGTTAAAGAAGCAAAGAGGGTAGATAAAATGAAGGCATCGCCGTCTTTGTTCTTGGTTTATTTGGGATTAAAGGGTAATTTGGAAAATACCTTAAAAGAGAAAACTAATATCTGGTATTCATCTTCTTATGATATTGACCGAATGTATTCTTATATGGCTAATAAAGTTATTAACAAAAAGCCTGAATCTGTAGCCTGTTCTTTTCCCTCAATGCATGACCCAAGCCTTACTGATAAAGAGAAATTCACAGCTACGCTATTTATCTTCGCTCCATTTAAAACAAAAGAATTTTGGGAAAAGAATAAGTTGAAGGTTGGCCAGAGGATGATTAATAAAGCCGCCGAAATAATCCCGAGGCTAAAAGAGAGCATAGATATTAAAATCCACGGCACCCCATATGATTTTTACCGTTATACCGCTAATAAAAACGGTTCTTTTGTAGGCTGGCTGTCAGATTTAAAGCAGACAGGCAAATTGTCTTTACTTCAGAGAACCTCCGTAAAAAACTTATACCTTACCGGCCATTGGTGCACAATGGGCTATCTGGGCTATGGAGGCATACCCAAAGTCGCGTTTTCAGGTAAAAAAGCGGCAATGCTGATTTTACGGGGGATAAGTTAGTAATTAAAAAGTTTTTTAATTATTTAATAAATAGAGAGAGACAAGGAAAAGGCGCATTCATTCTCATGGCAAGATGACACAAGATGAAATTTAGCTTTTATTTTTCGTAATAAATGGTAAACTATTAGCTAATAGTTTATAAAACTTATCCTAAAATTTGCAAAAGATTATTCCAAACTATGATAGATGCGGCAAGAAAAAAATAAAATTTAAAAACCACCCTGGCTAAAGACCGCCAGGGTTTTATTATTTAAGAAAATGGATATATTAAAGTTAATTAAAGAAAAACGGACAGTAAGAAGATATAAAAATAAACCAATTCCTAAAAAAATACTGAATAAGATTATTGAAGCAGGAATTTGGGGATCTTCTCTACATGGATTTCAGCCTTGGAGATATAGTATTATTAGTGATAAGGATGTAATAGGGGAAATTTCAGAAATTTTAGTTTTAGAATCAAGAAAACATGGCATAGCTAGTAAAATTCTTTTAACTTCTAGTGCCAATACAATTTTAAAATCTCAATTATTAATAGTTATTTATAATTCACAGGAATTTGTGAAATGGGTAAATAAATTTGGTAAGAGATATGTTAAATATGCAGAAGTAGCAGAATTATCGGCAATTTCTGCTGCTATTCAAGATATGATATTAGTTGCGGAAAATTTCGGTATAGGTTCGTGTTGGCTTAGCATGCCTTTATTTTGTGAAAAAAAGATTAATAATATTTTAAATAGGAGAGAGAAATTAATTGCAGTTGTAACTTTCGGTTACCCTCGAGTAAGAGAAAAACGATTTATTAGAAGATCGATTGTAGAAACGGTAAAATTCATTAAGTAAGAAAGAAATTAAATATTAATTTAAAATGAATATTTTTGGAATCTCTGGAATTTTGGTTTTTATTACGAGCTTATTAATGGCGGCTTTTTTAATTTTACAAAAAAGCAGGGAAATAAATAATCTATTATTTGCCTCTATTTGTATATGTACCGCTATATGGGGATTTGGTGTAATTAATATTGCAATTGCTCAATTCCCAGAAGTTGCATTTAAATATTGGCAAATAAGTTTTATAGGAGTAATCTTAGTACCCCCGATATACTTCCATTTTGTAACTAAATTTTTGAATATAATAAATAAGAAAATAATATTATTAATAATAACGAGTTATTTATTAGCAATTTTCTTTTTATTAATTAATTTTTTAAAGAAAGAGTTATTTTTAGGTAATATGAAATTAGTATTTAGCCAATTTTATTATTTTAATTCTCCAGGGTTAATATTTTTCTTTTTTTATATTTTATTTTATTGGATATTATTGGGTTATTCAATCTATTTACTTATAAGAGCTTATCGATACTCTAAAGGAACCAAAAATAACCAATTAAAATATTTTATAATAGCTTCTTTAATAGGATGGTCATCAGCTGAAGGGTCATATTTTACTGGTTTTGGGTTTAATATTTATCCTGTATCTAATTTGTTTATGTTTTTATATCCAGTAATTATTACTTTAGCAATTATTAAATATCGT
>JBDRLG010000067.1:0-3314 GCA_043813255.1 Candidatus Omnitrophota bacterium | reverse complement strand
TGTGTCGCAATCCATATTTTAACGCGGTAGCCGCAACCTTTAGGTTGCGTTTCCGACGCTGGTAAAACGCTCCGCTTACGGAGCGGCTACCAAAAATGCAATTACGACACAGTCTGAATGACACTAATTTGGACAGTAATGATATAATTAGGGATTTGTATTTATATATAAAAAAAGCAGGAAATTATTCCTGCTTTTTTTCGTCGAGGAGTCTGTTGCAAAATACTTCAAATTTGTCATTCTGTCCCGACGTAACGTCGGGGCAGAATCTATAAAAATTTTATCGTTGATAATAGATCCTGCGCTTTCGCGCAGGATGACAGAAATAGAGTTTTGCAACAGAGGACTGTAAAAAAGACAAATTCAGCGGGATTTTTGATAGTGCCGAACAGAGGGTTAATATATGAAGAAAATGAAGATAACAGGCATTAAGCTGATAATTTTTGATTTAGACGGGACATTGATAGACGCGTATGATTCAATAGAAAGAAGTTTCAATTTTACAATGTTAAAGCTGGGGTATCAGGCTAAAAAGCATTTAATTATTCGCAGGGCTGTAGGCTGGGGGGATAAAAATTTGCTTAAACCTTTTGTAAGCAGGCAGGATTTAAATAAAGCGCTCTTGTTATACCGCAAGCATCATAAGACAGCTTTGATAGAGTATTCTCGGGTGTATAAATATGTGTATCTTTTATTAAACCGATTAAGAAAGAAAGGTTATAAGTTAGCTGTTGCCAGCAACCGTCCTACCAGATTCTCATGGATTTTGCTTCGCCATCTTAGATTGGAGAAATATTTTGATTATGTTCTTTGCGCTGATAAATTAGAAAAAGGAAAGCCCAACCCGCAGATACTTATTAAGATTATGGAAAAATTTAAGGCGGGCAGGCAGGAAGCAGTATATGTAGGTGATATGGCTTTAGATGCTGAAGCTGGCAGAAGGGCAGGAATTAAGACTATAATTGTTACTACAGGTTCTAGCACTAAGAACCAGATATTAAAGGAGAAACCTTATTTAATAATAAAGAGTATAAAAGAGATACCAGTAATGTCTTAGTATTCTCAAAAGGCCTCAAAAGGCCGGCGGCAAAAATGCTATTGCATTTTTTTGGTTTATATTGTAAAATCAAGAGAATTGCCGCTACATGAAAAAGCGTATATTAACCCCGCCGCAGGCCGCCTACTGCGGGGTTAAAAAGATTTTACATAATAAATGAAAAAAAAATGGGTTCTTCTGTTCATAGGATTGTTAAGTGTAAATTTAGCAGGTTGTCAGACAATACATAAATTTACAACTCCTTCTAGGGAAACAAGTAGTGATTATAGTAAAATTAAGCTGTTGCCGTCTTATTCAGGCTTAAAATCAAGTATAACGGTGGCTGATTTTGATGTAAAAGCCGCAAAAGCAAGCACTAAGATCGGAGCTGGTTTACGGGATATGCTGGTGTGGCTATTGAAAGAAAGTAACCGTTTTTTACTAACTGAGCGCAATGAAATAAAAACAAATAGCGGGTTAAAAGAAAGTAGTTTGCAAAAACAGGATTCTGTTATGCCTGAGGCAGTTGTGCCAGAATCGCCTCAGTTTCAGAAAGATAACGTTAAGAAGCCGGCGGATTTGATTATAACAGCACAAATAGTTGGTTTTGAACCTAAAGTTTCAGGTGGAAGCGATGGTGTAGGAGGCGGAGGGGGGGCTGGCAGCGGAGTTTTAGGCGGATTGTTAGGTACGACATTAAATAAAGCTTATATATCATTAGATATACGAATTGTAGATGCTGCCACTTCAGAAGTTTTAGCTGCAACAAAAATACAGGGGCAGGCCGCAGATACTGATGTTGTTGGTACTTCGAAGTTTTTTGATAACTGGGATCTCGGATCTGGATTAGAAGATTATAGCGATACTCCTATGGAAAAGGCTATTCGTATATGCCTTGTTGAAACTGTTCGTTATATAGCCGAAACAGTACCAGCGAGTTATTATAAATATCAGTAAACAAAAAAATAATTATAAGCTCTCAGTTGTCAGCTGTCAGCTATCAGCAAAATCTACCGACTGTTAGGGGAGGTGTTTTTAAGCTGAAAGCTGAAGGCTGAGAGCTGAAAGCATAAAATTAAGGAGAGAAATTATTATGGGAAAAAGAAAAAGAAGAGGCAAACTTAATTGGCGTTCAAAAAAAGCTAATAAAGGCAGAAAACCCTGTTTGGGATAAGTCTCTCCGGAAGGATTAATTATTTATGATGCAGATTAGAGTCAGGCAGATGGGTAATGTCGTTATTTTGGATTTATCCGGCGTTATTGATGTCAATTCTGCCAATTTAGTTGAAGTAATAGGCCAGTGTATACGCGATGGGTTTTCAGATTTTCTTTGTAATTTTGAAGACGTGGAAACCGTTGATTATATAGGTGTTTCTGTGGTAGCTGTTGCTTATAAAGAAATAGTTAATAATTCCGGCAGGATAAAATTTATCAATGTGGCCACGCCTATTAAGAATATGCTTTCTATTACCGGATTAGATAGAATAATAGAGATTTGCATGAATGAAGGATTAGCAATAAACAGCTTTGAAGAAGATAAGGCTATCGAAAATATTAAAAAAATGCAATTAAGAAGAAGGTTTAAACGTATGCCTTTGGATTTAAAAGTTGAAATAAAAAATAAAACCTCAGGTAATTTAGAAAGTCCTGGCGTAGAGATGCTTAATTTAAGCGGCGTAGGAGCTTATATATATGGCTGTAGTCAATTTAAATTAGGCGATGAGGTTATTCTTAAATTTAAAATCCCTCCGGATAATGAAGATATAGCGTTGGACGCAAAAGTTGTCTGGCTTTGCGACCGGCAAATCCAGCCTCAGCTTTACCCTGGCATGGGCATCGCTTTTCAGAATCTTGAGAAAACAGCCCAGGAAAAACTGCTCGCGTTTATCGAAAGAAACCTATCCTATTTGTCTCCCGAAGAATAAGAAGTATTAATAGAAATTAATTAAAAAGATTGATAACATACCTGCCGGCAAGGCAGGCGTGGTTTGTAATGACACGCTTCTCTATGCTAAACTATTAATAATTACAAACAACCTTATTTACGCGCGCCCAAATTTAAGGTTCTTTCGTAAATATTGTGAACTTTAGTGTTCTCCCCCTTGTTTTGTATTCTTTATCCCGAATTTTGCATTAGGAGGCTGTTGCAAAACTCCATTGCTGTCATCCTGCGCGAAAGCGCAGGATCTATTATCGTCGATAAACCATTTATAGATTCTGCGGTCAAGCCCTCGGCTTCGCCGCGAGGCGAGCCGCAGAATGACAAATTTAAGGCATT
>JBDRLG010000066.1:0-12354 GCA_043813255.1 Candidatus Omnitrophota bacterium | reverse complement strand
AAGCTCACTTGCTCACTTGTTTTGTATTCTTTAGCTGCATTAAGAGGCTGGTTTATGAGCGGAAAAGTTTTTCGGAATCTTTCGGCGAGTTCCGCAGCCGCCGAAAAACTTTTTCGCGAATGCCTCAGCAGATAAAGAATACAAAACAAGGGGGAGAACGCTAAAGTTCACAATATTTACGAAAGAACCAAAAAGTATCTTTTTTTGTCCTGCGGCTTTATTTTAAATATTCAACCACCAAATCTCCAACTTCACTAGTTGAATAGCCCATTTTTCCAGCCCCAAGAGATTTCAATTTATCCTGAACAATACTCATAACCGCCTTTTCTATCGCGTCAGCCGCCTGCTTTTGCCCTAAGGTTTCAAGCATCATCCCTGCCGCGCAAATAGCCGCCAGAGGATTAATCACATTCTTGCCTGTATATTTAGGCGCGCTTCCTCCTATAGGCTCAAACATAGATACTCCCTGCGGATTGATATTACCACCCGCGGCAATACCCATTCCTCCCTGAATCATAGCTCCCAAATCGGTTATTATATCACCAAACATATTATCTGTGACTATTACATCAAACCATTCAGGGTTTTTTACAAACCACATAGTTGCGGCGTCAACATGAGCATAATCAGTAGTAACATCAGGGTAATCTTTGGCGACCTCATTAAATGCCCTCTGCCACAAATCCCACGCGTAGGTAAGCACATTAGTCTTGCCGCAAAGAGTAAGCTTATTGGATTTATTGCGTTTCCTGCAATATTCAAAGGCGTAACGGATACAGCGTTCAACCCCTTTTCTTGTATTATAAGAAATCTGTATTGCCACTTCATCTTTAGTGCCTTTATTCTGAAACTCACCCATACCTTTATATAACCCTTCAGAATTTTCTCTCACAACAACAAAATCTATATCTTGCGGTTTTTTATCCTTTAATGGGCAGTATTGCGCGTTATAGAGTTTTACCGGGCGCAGATTTATATATTGGTCCAAAGAAAACCTTAGCTTCAATAATATACCTGTTTCTAATATCCCTGGCTTAACATCCGGATGCCCTATAGCCCCTAGAAAAATTGAATCATATTTTTTCAATTTTTCGATATCTTGATCTTCAAGGGTTTTTCCGGTTTTTAAATACCTTTCTCCTCCAAAATCATAAGTATCTGTTTTATATTCGAATTTATAGACTTCACGGACAGCCTTTAAAACCTTAAGGCCTTCATTTACTACTTCCGGGCCTGTCCCATCCCCGGGAATAACTGCTATCTTGTACATTTTTTATTTTATCTCCTCTATCCATTTTATTACCGTTTTATTTATAACCATTTGAGGCATTCTTACAATTGATTTAGACAATAATTTAAACGACCTTAACTCTTCTGTATAATACATCTCTACATCATTCAAAACTACAAATCCCCTCGCAAGATCATTCAAATACTGCTGGACTCTTTCTCCGGAAACTAAATTCAAGGTGCATTTAATAACACAGTTATCCTGGCATATTATATTTAGCCTGTGCTTCTCCATTTCTATCATACCGGCCTCCTTTATTTAGTTCTTCCTTTTTTTAATCCAGTTAAGCAATCCTCCATGCGCGACAATTTGTTGTAGAAATTCAGGGAATATCTTACTCTGATATGTTTTCCCTTGTGTGTGATTGATAATTATACCTTTAGACAAATCTATCTCAAGCAAATCGCCTTGCGCTATTTCATCTGTTTTATCTAAATCTAAAAAAGGAAGGCCTATATTTATCGCGTTTCTAAAAAATATCCCGGCAAAACTTTCAGCAATAACTGCCGATATGCCGCAGCCTTTAACCGCTAAAGGCGCGTGTTCTCTGGAAGAGCCGCAGCCAAAATTTTTTCCCGCGACGATTATATCTCCCTGCCTGACTTTTTTAGGAAAATCTTTTGCTATATTCTCCATGCAATGGCTTCCTAATTCTTTCTCATCAGTAGAGATTAAGTATTTAGCCGCGATAATATCATCTGTATTAATATCATCCCCAAACTTATGAACTTTGCCTTTTATGACCATTAGCGTATAGCGGATAGCGTTTAGCGTATAGAACCAAACATATTACACTAAAAAATACCGCCTATTTAATTTTATTTATAACTATCCGCTATACGCTATAACGCATCCGGATGAACTATTTTACCCTTTATTGCTGAAGCCGCGGCTACCGCGGGGTTTGATAAATAAACAAACGACTCCGGGCTGCCCATTCTTCCCACAAAATTCCTATTTGTAGTCGCAAGGCATGTTTCGCCTGCTGTCAATATTCCCATATGCCCGCCTAAACAAGGCCCGCAAGTAGGAGTAGAAAAAATACCGCCTGCCTTAACAAATATTTCCGCAAGCCCCTCTTGGACAGCTTCAAGATAAATTTTTTGCGTAGCGGGAATAACAATCAGCCGAAGCCCAGCTTTAATCTTTTTGTTTTTCAATATTTTAGCCGCAATCCTTAAATCAGAGATTCTTCCATTGGTACAAGAACCTATTACTACCTGATCCAATCGGACATTGCCAACTTTGCTTACAGGCTGGACATTGCTTGGTAAATGCGGGCATGCGACCTGAGGCTCTAATTTAGAAACATCAAATTCATAAATTTTTTCATAGACCGCGTCTTTATCGCTTCTTAATTGAGTCCATAGTCGATAGTCCATAGTCGATGGTTTCTTCTTTTGTCTATGGTACATGGACCGTGGACTATGGACTTCCTTTATGTAGTCCAGCGTAATCTCATCCGGCTCTATTATGCCCGCTCTTGCCCCGGCTTCGATTGCCATATTAGACATCGAGAAACGTCCATCAATATCCAATTTACGTATAACCGGCCCGGTAAATTCCATTGCCTTATATAAAGCGCCATCTACTCCTATCTTACCAATAGTATAAAGAATCAAATCTTTACCGCCTACCCATTTATTAAGTTTACCAGTATAAATAAATTTTATACTCGCGGGCACTTTAAACCAGCATTTGCCATCAATAAAAAACCTTGCTAAATCCGTAGAGCCTACTCCAGTCGCGTAAGCGCCTATTGCACCATAAGTACAAGTATGAGAATCAGCCCCAATAATAAGGTCTCCCGGCAGGACTAAACCCTTTTCCGGCAATAACGCGTGCTCTATGCCCATACATCCGACTTCAAAATAATTCTTTATTTTTTGTTCTTTAGCAAAATTAGCAAGAACCTTGCACTGGTTAGCGCTCCTTAAGTCCTTCGCGGGAGCAAAATGGTCAGGCACTAAAACTATTTTTTTATTATCAAAAACTTTTTTCGCGCCTGATTTTCTAAACTCTGATATCGCGATAGGAGCGGTAATATCATTACCTAAACCAACATCAATCTTGGCTTCAATAAATTCACCCGGGCTGATAGTTTTAGCGTCCGTATGGTTAAGTAATATTTTCTCTGCTATTGTATATGGCATATATTTTTGTAATCAGTAATTTAAAATACCGTAATTCGTAATCGGTAAATGATAATCCGTAATAAAAGATTTTAAAATTACTAATTACGGTTTACGGATTACTGATTACCGGATTTATTTAAATTTCTTTACTACCAATGTCGCGTTATGTCCGCCGAATCCTAAGGAATTAGACATACACACAGAAACTTCTGTTTTTCTGCTTACATTAGGCACATAATCCAAATCACAATCCGGGTCGGGATGTTCGTAATTGATAGTCGCGGGGATAATATTATCTCTTAAAGTTAAACAACAAGCGACAAATTCCACTCCGCCGGCGGCTCCTAATAAATGGCCTAACATTGATTTTATAGACGAAACCATTACCTTTTTCGCGTGGCTGCCTAATGATTTCTTTATCGCCAATGTCTCTACTTTATCATTAAGTTTAGTAGAAGTCCCGTGAGCATTTATATACTCCACGTCTTCAGGATTTAATTTAGCGTCTCTAAGAGACCATTTCATCGCGAGGCTTGCGCCATTACCTTCAGGATCCGGGGCAGTTATATGGTAGGCATCGCATGACATGCCAAAACCTATTAATTCAGCGTATATAAAAGCATTACGTTTCTTAGCGTGTTCCAAACTTTCCAACACAACTACACCACAGCCTTCAGACATTATAAAACCATCCCTTTGCGCGTCAAAAGGGCGGCTTGCTTTTTGAGGTTGATCATTGCTGGTAGTCAAGGCCTTTAAAGCGCAAAAACCACCAACTCCCAAATGCGTAATACAACTCTCAGTCCCTCCAGCCACCATTACATCCGCGTCACCGCGCTGAATAATCCTAAAAGCATCGCCTATCGCGTGCGTCCCTGAAGCGCAAGCTGTAGTAACACAGGAATTAGGCCCTCTTAAACCAAAAGCTATCGCTACCTGCCCTGCGGCTTCATTTACAATAAGCATAGGGATTAAAAACGGCGTAATCCTGCTAGGCCCGCCCTTTAAATATACATTCTGGCCTTCTTCAACAATACGCAAGCTTCCAATACCAGAACCTACCAAAACCCCTATACGCTCTTTATCTTCTTTCGTTAAATCCAATCCCGCGTTTTCAATTGCCTGTTTACTACTGGCAATCGCGTATTGAACGAATTTCTCCATATGGTGAGTATTTTTTTTGCTAATACCGTAAAAAGCAGGGTCAAAATTTTTAATCTCACCGGCAATTTTACTGTTAAACGCGGCAGGGTCAAAAGTTGTAAGTTTATCTACACCTGACCTTCCTTCTTTTAACGCTTCCCAGAAAGAAACCAGATCATTTCCTACTGGAGTTATTACTCCTAAACCTGTAACAACCACTCTATTTTCTTGCATAATTTTTTCTCTAAAGTATGCCCTTTACCGGGCTATAAAATTTACCCCGCCAAGATAAAAGGCGGGGCAGTATATTATAAAAAATTATTTCCTGTCAAGGCTATTATTTATTGGTTGATTTGTCTTCAATGTATTTAACAGCATCTCCGACAGTGGTAATCTTTTCCGCGTCCTCATCAGGTATCTCAATGCCGAATTCTTCTTCCAAAGCCATTACTAACTCTACGGTATCCAAGGAATCCGCTCCTAAATCATCAACAAATGATGCTTCAGGTGTAACTTCTTCCGGTTTTACTCCTAGCTGTTCTGCAATTATTGACTTAACCTTCTCTTGAACTGCCATTATTTTTCCTCCTTTTATATCACTGTTATATCTTTCTTTATACGAATAAGAAAATATGCCCTTGCTGGGCTATACCATAACCATTCCGCCATCTACTATTATAGTCTGGCCTGTAATGTAAGCGGATTCTTCTGAAGACAGAAACAAACAAACATTAGCGACATCTTCAGCATTACCGAATTTAGCAAGCGGAATAACCCCCAGCATTTTCTGCTTTAACTCCTCAGGCAGTTTAGCTGTCATATCAGTCTGTATAAATCCCGGGGCTACCGCGTTGACATTAATATTACGGATTGCTAATTCCTTAGCGGCTGTTTTAGTTAACGCGATTATTCCCGCTTTTGAAGCTGAATAATTTGCCTGCCCGGCATTACCAATTATTCCAATGATCGAAGCTATATTGACAATTTTACCACTGCGCTGTTTGATCATTACCTTTGATACCGCTTTAGTGCAGTTAAACGTTCCTTTCAGGTTCACAGATATCACGCTATCCCAATCGGATTCATTCATTCGCAGTAAAAGTCCATCTCGGGTAATTCCCGCATTGTTAATTAATATATCAATCTTTGTAAATTTGTCAAGAATTTTGTTTACTGATTCTTCCACTTTTGCAAAAGTTGTTACATCTAATTCCAAACCAAGGGCTTTTCTTCCCAATGATTCAATATCATGGCAAGTCTTCTCTGTTTCCTGCGAATTCACATCGCCAATAACAATATCCGCTCCTTCTTTCGCGAATAAAAGAGCTATCTGGCGGCCTATTCCTCTAGCCCCGCCTGTAATTAACGCTACTTTATTTGCAAGACGCATATTCTTATCTCCTCTTAAATTCATATGTTTGTCATTCCCCGACTTACAAGCTTAGGCATAATTGTATTTTTGGTAGCCGCTCCGTAAGCGGAGCGTTTTATCATCGTCAAAAACGCAACCTAAAGGTTGCGGCTACAGCGTTAAACTAATAACATCTTCTTTCTTTTCCATAGTTGTAACTGTAATATTTGAATCAATCCGGCGCATCAGGCCTTTTAAAACTTTTCCCGGGCCGAATTCATAAAACGCCTTAACGCCTTTTTGAATAATAAATCTCATTGAATCTTCCCACAAAACACTTGAAGAGGCCTGTTTAACTAAATTTTGTTTAATCTGCTCAATACTTGTAAACGGCTCTGCTGTAACATTGCTGACTACTGTTAATTGCGGAAGATTGATTTTAATTTTATTCAACTCCTCAGCTAACCTTAAAGAAACGCCGTTCATAAACGAAGAATGAAAAGCACCACTTACATCCAGTATTATTGCCATTCTTGCTTTTCTTTCCTTAGCAGCATCCTTTGCCTGCTCTATTTCTTTAACCCCTCCTGAAATTACTATCTGCCCGGGGCAATTTATATTGGCAATCTCTGTATTAGTATCACGGCAAAGCTGTTGGACAACATCTAAATCAAGCCCAATAACTGAAAGCATTTTCCCGGGCTTTTTCAAGGCTTCTTCTTCCATAAACTGCCCTCTGCGGCTGACTAAATAAACCGCGTCTTCAAAACTCACAGCCCCCGCGGCAACAAGCGCAGAATATTCCCCCAAACTTAATCCAGCGCAATAACTATGGACTATGGACTGTGGACTATGGACTTTTTTGAACGCTTCAAAAACGGCAATAGTTGTAGTAAGAATTGCCGGCTGGCAGTTTTTTGTTTTAGTAAGTTCTTCCTGCGGCCCTTCAAAACAAAGTTTAGATAAAGAAAAACCCAATACTTTATCAGCTTTATCAAAAATTGCCTTGCTTTCAGGGAAAGATTCGTATAAGTCTTTCCCCATACCTATATATTGACTCCCTTGGCCAGCAAAAAGATATCCTGTCATAATTTTCACCACTTAATAATACAAGCCCCGCAAACAAGGCCTGCGCCAAAAGCGTCTAAAAGAATATTATCCCCTTTTTTTACCATACCCTGCTGAACAGCTTCGCACAAAGCCACAGCCAGTGAAGCTGAAGACATATTTCCGCATTTTTCTATATTTAAATAAAACTTCTCTTGCGGTAATCCCAATTTCTTTGCTACAGCTAAAATAATCCTTGTATTTGCCTGATGAGGAATGACCAAATCTATATCAGAAGCGCTTAAACCTGCTTGTTTTATTACAACTTCAGCCGCGTGAGTCATCGTATTAACCGCGACCTTAAACAACTCATTACCCTTCATTTTTATATAATGCATCCTATCGTCTATTGTTTTATATGTAGCGGGGTTTCTTGAACCGCCTCCGGGAACCATTAATAAATCGCTCATAGAACCATCACTGCCCAGATAAGTAGAAATCATCCCTCCTGATTTTACTTCAGACAATACCACTGCTCCCGCTCCGTCTCCAAATAAAACGCAAGTATTCCTATCCTGCCAGTCGGTAATCGCAGATAATACCTCAGAGCCTATAACTAACGCGTTCTTATAAACACCCAGGGCAATAAACTGCTCTGCTACAGATAAAGCGTAAATAAAACCTGAACAGGCGGCAGATATGTCAAAACAAGCCGCTTTCTTAGCTGACAGCCTGCTTTGTACTAAACATGCGGTTGAGGGGAATTGCATATCAGGAGTAATTGTAGCGACAATAATAAGTTCTATATCCGCGGCGGATAACTTCGCGTTTTGCAGGGCTTCCTCTGAAGCTTTAACAGCTAAATCACTTGCCGCTTCTGTTTTAGCGGCCATTCTTCTTTCTTTAATACCGGTACGTGTAGTAATCCATTCATCGGAAGTATCCACCATTTTTTCTAACTCCGCGTTAGTAAGGACTTTTTTAGGCAAATACTTACCGGTTCCTATAATACCCACTTTTCTCATCTTATCTAAACTATTCCTATTTCTGGAAATTTATTGCTTCCAAAATTTTCTCATTAAATTTGCGTTCAACTTCTTCCTTGGCAACACGTATGGCATTTTTTATAGCTTTAACGTTAGAGCGGCCATGGCCTATTATAACCACGCCATTAATCCCTAAAAGAGGCGCCCCGCCATATTCAGAATAATCTATTTCTTTTTTAAATTTTAACAGGCTCTTTTTTAATAATAAAAATCCTAACAATGCCATAAAATCGCTTTTTAAACTTCTTTTTAAAAACTCCTGCATTGCTTCAGCCGCGCTCTCAGTAACTTTTAAAGCCACATTACCGACAAAACCGTCGCAGATAATAACATCGCATTTGCCGGAAAATAAATCCCTGCCTTCCACATTACCAATAAAATTAAGCCTATTCTGTGAAAGCAATTCATGTGTCTCTTTTACGAAATCTGTCCCCTTAGTCTCCTCTTCACCGACATTTAACAACCCAACGGTTGGATTAGGCTTGTTTAATATATACTTCATATAAGCTTCTGCCATAATACCATACTGCAAAAGCTGTGTAGGCTTTGGGTCAATATTCGCGCCAACATCTATAATCAAAGACGCGCCTTTTAAAGTAGGCATAACAATTGCTATACCCGGCCTTTCAATCCCGGGAAGCATTCCTAAAAATAAAGTCGCTCCGCATACTACCGCTCCGGTATTTCCCGCGCTAAAAAAAGCGTCAGCAGTACCGTTTTTAACAAGATTAATGCCTATAACAATAGAGGAATTCCTTTTTTTACGGATACTAGTAGCCGCAGAATCCTGCATAGCAATAACATCTGAAGCGTGATGCACCGTAATTAAATTACCGCTATATTTATTTTTTTTGAGAAGCGCTTCTATTTTTAACTGATCGCCGACAAGAATAACTTCTGTATTGTACTCTTTTACAGCAGCAATCACGCCTTCTATAACTACATCAGGCGCGTAATCTCCCCCCATAGCATCAACAACTATCTTCACGCTCTATTCTCCTTAATAATGTTTCCAGGTTTTTATACTCCGCATTATTAACTCCGTAGTATACTGAGAAAATTGTCGTAAGAGAATTTTCCAGTGCTTATACTATGGAGCAGGTCACTTTTCTTCCTTACTTCTTCTACTATTATTGTTTCTTTTTCTTCTTTTCTTTAATCTTTATTTCCATAACCTGCCGGCCGGCGTAACTGCCGCAGACTTTACAAACTGTATGCGATATTTTCGGCTGTTTACATTGCGGGCAGACAGCAAGATTAGTCTCAGCTATTTTCCAATGTGTCCTTCTTTTTCTTCCACGCGTTTTTGAATGTTTCCTCTTAGGTAATGGCACAGTTACAACCTCCTTCATTAAGGCTCTTGCCGCATTTATGACAAAGCCCCTTACAATCAGGCCGGCATAAAGGTTTTAGCGGATACTCAAGAATTATTTCTTCCCTTATGTCCGGGTCAATATCAATAATCTGATCTTTAGACGCAACCTGATAGTTTAATTTTAATTTTTTGTCTATGTTACACTTTACTTCATCAAGGCAACGGCTGCATTTAACGCTAAACTGCCCTGTTACATTAACATCCATTGAAACAACATTAACAATCCGGTAAACTTCAGCCGTTACTTTCACCGGAGTAAAAAACTTAATTTCTTCTGTTTCTAAATCCCATTCTTTGGGAGAAACTTCTTCGCTTAATTCTAAGCCTTCCAGCAGAATTTGGCTAACCCTGATTTTCATCATTAAATTAGCTGTCAGCTATCAGCCTTCAGCTTTCAGCTAAACTTGCCTAACGCCTGCCTACCAACAGGCAGGGCAGTCAGATTTTTTTTGCTGACAGCTGACTACTGAAAGCTGTCAGCTTATAAAATTTTCATCCTAATCTGCCTAATTTCTTTTTTAAAGCAAATTCCACAAATTTCGGAACAAAAGGCGACACATCCGCTCCCAACTTCACGACTTCTTTTAAAAGTTTAGAAGAAAGATAACTATAGGATTCATGCGGCATAAGAAAAATAGTCTCTATATCAGAAGAAAGCTTACGGTTAGTCAATGCCATCTGAAATTCATATTCAAAATCAGAAAGCATCCTTAATCCCCGTATTAACACCCGGGCTTTCTGTTTATGGGCATATTCTACTACCAAGCCGTCAAAATGGTTTATAATCACTCCTTTAATCTGGCTGACTGCCTGCTTTAATAAAGCCACTCTTTCTTTCCTGTTAAACAAAGGCTTCTTATAAGGGTTGTCCGCTACGGCGACAACAACTTCAGGGAATATTTCTCTAGCCCGCTTTATCAAATCAATGTGACCGTAAGTAACCGGATCAAAAGTGCCCGGGTATATAACTTTTGGCGCCATATTTTTAATAATATTTTGGGTTAATCACTTTGCTGAAAAAAAGACAGCACTGTATCCCCGTAGATAGACTGTTTAATACACTCTAGTTTACCTATATTATCTATCTGCAGAGAATCTTTTTTGAAGTGCTGTATTATAATAAAACCATTGGGCGCTAATATATCATAAGCCATTAATATTTGCAAGGTTTTTTTTGCCATATCCTTATAGTATGGCGGATCAAAGAATATAATATCAAACTTTTTTTCATTTTTATGCAAAAATTTAACCGCCTGGCCCGCATCCTGAGGATATAAAACACAATTACTTAATCCAAACAATTCAATATTCTTTCTGATAGCCTGTTGGCATTGCCGGTTAGATTCCACCAAGGCTAATTCTGACGCGCCCCGCGAAACAGCTTCTAATCCAACACTGGCTGAACCAGCGAATAATTCCAAAAAAGACTGCCCTTCTATATCCCCCAAAGTATCAAATAAAGCCTTCCTTACAATATTCTGAGTAGGCCTTATGCCTTTAGGCATAATTATTAATTTATTTTTATATTTACCGGTTAAAATACGCATAAACTATTTCTCCCCAAGAAAAAAACAGGCTAAATAAGAATATTATTTTATAGAATTAAGTTTTAAGGAAACTCCACTATTATTTTTTATTAGAGTTTTCAAGATTTTTTGCTTAGAAGTGATTTTATTTGAGGGATTCTATGCTTTATAACCTGCCATACAAGATTATAATCTATACCGAAATAAAAATGAATTAATTTATCTCTCATCCCTGCCATTTCTTTCCACGGGATTAATGGATATGACTGTTTAACATCTTCAGGAATCTTCTTTGCTGCCTCTCCGATAATTTCAAATTTTCTTATAACCGCGCTCGCGGTTTTGTCATCGCGCCTAAATTCTTCAATTTCCATACCCTTTACAAATTTCTCAATAGCCTTTATAGCGCTTAATATATCCTTTAGATAAAGCTTATAATCCCTCATAGATAAATAGCTTGTTTTAAAATAGCTGTTTTTAATTCTTTCCTTATTGAACCTTTGGGAACAACATCAACCTTATGATTTAATTTTTTCTCCAAGAATAAAGCTAAACCCACTAAGTCTAAAAAATCAGCTTCGTTATAGAAATCCACTAAGATATCAATATCACTGCCTCTTTTTTCCTTCCCAATAGCGTAGGAACCAAAAATACCTTTAATATCTGCTTTGTATTTTTCTCTTACTCCTGCCCGCACATCTTCCAACTTCTTAAGAATAGTATTTTTATTCATATTTACTCTCTTCCAAAAAATTATCTACAGATAAATTATAACATGGTATAAAATATAATCAAATATTTTTAACTACCTAAAAATATTTCTTTTAACTTTTGCATATCAGTTACAGACTCAAGTACAACCAAAATATCCCGCAACATCGGGTCAGTTAAACTACCTTGCTCCTCATCTTGCCTTAATATATCTGAAATACACGAAACAACTTTATCTTTATCTTCCATGACATCGCCCTTTATGCAGGATGACTGCAAATATTCTTTAATCCTTTCATTAGAAGGAAAAATCCCCGAATCCACCATCCGCTCTATACAATGCCATTCAATATCTAAATTAATTCCTCTTAATCTGTTTATAGCTGCACTTGAAATATTTGCACTGAGGTTAGTCATGGCTTGAGTAACAATAGGCAAGAAACGAAAGTCAATACCACCTGTTTTGTCTATTGATGAAGATGCATGGTTTTGAGGCGTAATTATTAAACTATCTACGCAAAAAGAAAGGTTTAATTGAATTTCTCGTAATGGTAATAATCCAACTCTATATTTCACACTTTCCATTCGTTGAGATTCATCTATTGAATCATCAGAAAAATTATTACCAAATACTTCCCCCTCTATGAGTCTGTTGCAAAATACCTCAAATTTGTCATTCTGCGGCTCGCCTCGCGGCGAAGCCGAGGGCTTGACCGCAGAATCTATAAA
>JBDRLG010000065.1:0-2958 GCA_043813255.1 Candidatus Omnitrophota bacterium | reverse complement strand
TTAGTGTCATTGCGAGCGGAGCGAAGCAATCTTAACGACGGAAGATTGCTTCGTCACTTCGTTCCTCGCAATGACACGCTATTGACATCTCAAAAACATTTTACCGACGATAACAATTGTCATAATTTGGACACAAGTGATAACATTTAGTAAATCAAAAATCATTAACTATACGCTACCCGCTATACGCTAAACGCTCATTTTAACAATAATCCCCATATCTTTATCGCCCCTGCCTGAAACACAGACAATAACAATAGAGTCCTTAGGTATTTTATTTTTCATCTTTGTGAGGTAAAAAACAGCGTGCGCGGATTCCAAAGCGGGAATTATCCCTTCTGTTTCAGAAAGCAGTCTAAGCCCGCTAAGAGCTTCTTTGTCATTAACCGCCGCATAAACTGCCCTGCCTGTCTTTTTATAATACGAATGTTCAGGCCCCACACCCGGATAATCAAGGCCCGCGGCAATAGAATGAGCCAACTTTATCTGTCCGTATTTATCCTGCAGAAGAGTTGATTTTGAGCCATGCAAAACACCTGTGCTTCCAGCTACCAAAGTTGCTGAATGCCTGCCGGATTTAATACCTTCTCCTGCCGCTTCAACACCAATAAACTTAACCTGTTTATCATTATAAAAATTATAAAATAATCCCATAGCATTACTGCCGCCGCCAACACAGGCAACTAAATAATCAGCAAGCCTTTTTTCTTTCGCAAGAATCTGCTTACGAGCTTCTTTACCGATAACCGCCTGAAAATCCCTGACCATTACCGGATATGGATCAGGCCCGGCAACTGAGCCTATAATATAATGAGTGGTGCGAACATTCGTCACCCAGTCTCTTAGAGCCTCAGTCATCGCGTCTTTCAAAGTTTTTGAACCGCTTTCTACCGGAATAACTTTAGCGCCCAATAATTTCATCCTATGAACATTCAGGCTCTGCCTTTCTATATCCTCTGAGCCCATATAAATAACACATTCAAGCCCGAATAAGGCCGCCGCAGTAGCAGTAGCCACGCCGTGCTGGCCAGCGCCTGTTTCAGCAATTATGCGTTTTTTCTTCATACGCGCCGCAAGCAAAATCTGGCCAAGAGTATTGTTTATCTTATGCGCGCCTGTATGCAAAAGGTCTTCTCTTTTCAAATAAACCTTAAAGCCCAGATAGCGCGAAAGATTAGCGGCAAAATACAAAGCAGTCGGCCTGCCCGCATATTCTCTTAAATAATAATCCAATTCCTTTTTGAATTTAGCGTCTTTTTTTGCTTTCCCATACTCCGCTTTAAGCTCATCTAAAGCATAAACAAGAGTTTCAGGAACATACCTTCCGCCAAACTCATCAAAATGCCCTAACTTATCGGGTAACATATTTATAACCTCGTTTAAAAAACCGTAACCGGTAATCAGTAATTCGTAAATCGTAATTTTAATTACCAATTACCATTTACCGATTACGGATTACGGCTTCAAATTATTTTAACCGCTTTAATAAACTCTCTTACTTTCTTTATATCTTTCTTCCCCGGGCTTTTCTCAAGGCAGCTTGAAGCATCTACCCAATCCGGCTCTGCAATTTCTATAGCTTTGCGCACATTATTTTTATTAAGCCCTCCGGACAAAAATACCGGGCGTTTTAAACCATCAACATGCCTTACCAATTTCCAATTAAACGCCTTGCCGGTCCCCCCAGGTTTTGAAGGCATATATGTATCAAAAAGAAACGCGAAAATCTTATACTTCAGTATACTTTTTAAATCTATTTTATTTTTAATCCTAAAAGATTTAATTATTTTATAACCCTTAAACCTCGCGCAAAATTCAGGAGATTCATTACCATGGAACTGCAGCATTTTCAAACCGCAGGTTTTGGCAATACGCTTTATAGTTTGTTCGTCTGAATTTACAAACACCCCAATTCTAATAATGCTTTTCGCTAAGGCTTTTATTATATCACGCGCTTCTTCCGGGTCAATGTATCTAGGGCTTTTCTTATAAAACACAAAACCAAGAGCGTCACAACCCGCCTCAACAGAAGCCAAAGCATCCCTCAAATTAGTTATCCCGCAAATCTTTATTTTTACCATAATCCAAGAAAATTCACCTTTGGTAAATGATAGACTTTCCCATGCCATAAAAATCCGTTAAATTATCTTTCTTAATTTCCAACGGATTGACTTAATCTGTTTAGATGAAGATTTAACCATAAATTCATTCATCTGGCGAAGCCACTCCATTTTTCTTTTCGGGGATATTTTCATAAATTTTAAAAGGCGCTCTTCCTGCGTTTCCCATTTTAAAATCATAACTTCCCTTTCAGCCTTTTTATCTTTTTTAATTCTTCGATATCCAGCTTATCAATGGTTCGACCGGCCTTCTCTTTCATTTTTATTAATTTATTTATAGAAATAACCGGCAAGATTAAATTGCCAATTTTAATACGTACGGGGTCCTCTCCAGCTTGCCCGAAAGATACCGGAGACTCTATAATTATATCGACCTCTTTTAATTCATCTTTTTTATAAAAATTGAAAGCTTTCATATTTTTATTCTTTATCCAATCTTCCCGCGTTTTCTTATCGGCAATTTTTACTGGATCCACAGGCTGCTTTACACGATAACCATATTTACTCATAATCTTAACTATTTTCTTAAGATTGTCATCACTCATTTCAACAAGAATATCCAAATCGGCTGTACTGCGCATTGAACCAAGAAGATTAACCGCAATACCACCTACAATGATATATTTTACCTTTTGTTTCTGAAATGCTCTTAATATTTCTTCATAAAAAATCATTCTTAATGCTCACCTCCTGGATCGTCCGATCAACAGACTGTGTCGTAATTGCATTTTTGGTAGCCGCTCCGTAAGCGGAGCGTTTTACCAGCGTCGGAAACGCAACCTAAAGGTTGCGGCTACCGCGTTAAAATATAGATTGTGTTCCAGTCTGCAAGTCGGGC
>JBDRLG010000064.1:0-6490 GCA_043813255.1 Candidatus Omnitrophota bacterium | reverse complement strand
GCGTGCCCTAGCAGCTCTTGCACACTCCTTAAATCCGCGCCGTGGTTTAAAAGATGAGTAGCAAAAGAATGCCTTAAGGTATGCGGGCTTACTCCTTGTTTGATACTGGCAAGGCGCAAATACTTGCCGACAATATTCCTGACTCCCCTATCGCTGATACGCCTGCCGTTTTTATTTAAAAATACCGCTTGCGATTGTTTCTTACGGCAGTCTAAATATTTTTTTATTGCCGATAAGGCGCAGTCGCCAATAGGTACAATTCGTTCCTTTTTACCTTTTCCCCTGACTTTAACTATGCCGCTGATAGCGTCTATATCCTGCGTATCGGTACCAACTAATTCGGAAATTCTCATTCCGGTAGAATAAAAAGTCTCTAGGATAGCTTTATCCCTATTGGCCATTTCATTACTAAATCCCCCCTCCCCCCCTTTTTTAAGGGGGGGGTTATGGGGGGATTTTTCATCAGCTTCATTTTTAAATATAACCGCGTCAATCAACCTTTTAACTTCTTCTTCCGTTAAAAATAACGGCAGGTGTTTTTCCTGTTTCGGGCTTGAGATACTGGATACCGGGTTTGTTTTCAAGAACCCTTCTCTAGTCAAAAACCTAAAAAAAGACCTTAACACGGAAATCTTACGGTTAACTGTGCGTGAAGAAAAATTCCTTTCTTTAAGTAACGCGAGGTATTTTCTTAAATTAAGATAATCCACGCTTTCAACCGGCTTATCTTCCAGAAATTTCTTAAAATCTTCCAAATCCAGATGGTAATTTAACAAAGTATGTTTGGAATAATTCTTCTCTATTTCCAAATATCTTATAAATTTCTCGATATGACGTTCCATATATTAGCGTATAGCTGGTAGCCGCAGGCTTCAGCCTGCGTTTAATTACGCAAGCTAAAGCTTGCGGCTACCATAAGATCTCATTATTTATTTTCTTTCTCCTCCGGCAATGCTTTTGAAACATACGTGCATTTCGGGTAATTCGTACAGCCGTAAAAGAAACCTCTTTTTGAGCGGCGCTCAATAAGCTCTCCGCCGCAGCCTTCCTGCGGACAGGGGACTTTGGTAGTTATGGATTTAGAATTTTTACATTCGGGATAGGCTGAACAACTTAGGAATTTGCCTTTTCTACCCCATTTAACAATCAACGGCTTGCCGCATTTATCGCAAATCTCGTCAGTAACAATAACTTCCTTTTTTATATGTTCCTGAGCGTAATCAAGGGTGGTTTTAAAAGGAAAATAAAATTCTTCCAAAACTTTTATTTTTTTCATTCTTCCTTCTTCTATTTCATCCAGCTGTTCTTCCATCAAAGCGGTAAATTTTTCATCCATGATTTTAGGAAAATACTCAACCAGTAAATCGCAGACTTTAAAACCCAATTCCGTGGCATGAAAATAACCTCTAATCCTACGCACATAATCACGCAAAACTAGAGTGTAAATAATAGGCGCGTATGTAGAAGGCCGGCCTATGCCATTTTCTTCCAGAGCTTTAATTAAAGAGCTGTCAGAATACCTTGGCGGCGGCTTTGTAAAATGTTGAGACGGCATTAAACCAAGTAATTCCAACAAGTCGTCTTTTTGAAGCGCTGGAATAAGGCTTTTATTTTTATCTTCTTCTTCCTGCTCATCATCTTTGCTGTATACTGTCATGAAACCGTCAAAAACAAGAGTTGAACCAGAAGCTGTAAATAAATACCTGTCTGCTTTTATTTCAACGCTATTAATCAAGTATTCAGCTGGAGTCATCTGGCTTGCTAAAAAACGGTTATAAATAAGTTCAT
The DNA here is from genome assembly GCA_043813255.1 of Candidatus Omnitrophota bacterium. Taxonomy (GTDB): domain Bacteria; phylum Omnitrophota; class Gorgyraeia; order Gygaellales; family Profunditerraquicolaceae; genus JBDRLG01. The sequence goes on along the minus strand of JBDRLG010000064.1, from coordinate 4,702 downwards.
ATAATTTGTATTGCTCAGGGCTCAAGATATTTTTTAAACTATCCGGCCTGCGTCCAATAGAAGTCGGCCTTATCGCTTCATGCGCTTCCTGAGCGAGTTTCTTAACTTTATAGGTATTAGGCTGATCAGGAAGGTATTTTTTACCGTATTGCTTCAATATATAATCCCTTAAATCCTTAATTGCTTCCGGAGCCACCTTAGGAGAATCGGTACGCATATAAGTAATAAGCCCTACAGGAGCTTCTTCGCCAATGTCAATACCTTCATAAAGCTGCTGCGCGACAATCATCGTTTTGGTAGCGTTAAATTTTAATTTATTAAAAGATTCCTGCTGCATGGTACTAGTAATAAACGGCGCGTAGGGATTGCGTTTTCTTTCTTTCTTTTTAACATCTGTTACAATAAATTGTTTGCCTTTAATATCATTAACTAGGTCATCCGCCTCTTGTTTATTTTTTATTTCCGCTTTTTTATCGGCTATCTTATCAAGTTTGGCAATAAAAGAACTCTCTGCTAAAGGCTCAGTACTGGCAGCCTTATTAAATTTAGCTTCAATTTCCCAATACTCCTGAGGGATAAAATTATTAATTTCTCTTTCGCGGTCAACGATTAACTTTAAAGCCACAGACTGTACCCTGCCCGCGCTTAAACCACGCCCTATTTTCTTCCACAATAACGGGCTTAAAAAATAACCTACTATCCTGTCTAAGATCCTCCTGCCTGCCTGAGCCTCAACCATATTTTTATCAAAATCCCGCGGGTGTTTAAAAGATTCCTTTACCGCTGAAGCTGTAATTTCATGAAAGGTCACACGAAAAATATTTTTGCCTTTAAAAATCTTGTCCTTAATCTGCCAGCCTATAGCTTCTCCTTCCCTGTCAGGGTCGGTTGCCACATAGACATTTTCTACGCCTTTAGCTTCCTTTTTTAAAGTAGCTACCAGCTTTTTTCTGCTGGCGAGCACCACATATTCCGGCTTAAACCCCGCCTCAACATCAACGCCAAGTTTTTTCTGAGGCAGGTCAATTATATGCCCCATAGAAGAAACAACATGAAAATCATCGCCTAAAATCCTGCCTATTGTTTTTGCTTTTGTGGGAGATTCCACAATTACTAAATTTTTACTTTTCATGATTTTAATTCCTCTTTTTCAAATACTTTTCCGGGTAACTGTTTTACTAATTTCTTTAACTGTAAAGTTGTAAGCATAGATGAAACAACATTTACAGGTAATCGGCTTTTAATAATAATATCATCAAACTCAAGCGGATCATCGAAAAATAAATTATAAACCTGCGCCTCTTGTTCTGAAAGCTGAACAGAAATACCTAAGTCATTCCCCGACTTGTCCGGTGAATCCAGAAAAATGGGTTGTTCGGTTGATCCTCCGATCAAGTCGGAGGAGGACAATGACTTATCTCTCTGCATTGACTGATTAACCGCAGTTTTAAATTCTTTTATCTTACTATTTAATACAGGCTCTAACTCTTCAATAATATCATCCGCGTCTTCTACTAATTTCGCGCCTTCTCTTAATAACTGGTTAGTCCCCTTACTTACAAAACTATCCGCCTGGCCGGGCACGCTAAATACCTCACGGCCCTGCTCTATAGCGTGAGTTACTGTAATTAACGCCCCGCTTTTTAACGGCGCCTCAATCACTAATGTTCCCAATGACAAACCACTGATAATCCTGTTTCTCATTGGAAAATTCTGCCTGTTAGGAGGCGTACCCAAAGGGAATTCTGAAACCATTGCCCCTTTTTCAACAATCTTTTTAAACAGATTTTTATTCTCTGGCGGATAAGTTATATCCAACCCGCAGCCCAATATCCCTATAGTGCGGCCGTTTGCTTTTAAAGCGGATTGATGGCTAAAAGTATCTACGCCGCGCGCTCCTCCGCTTACAACAGTAAAACCTCTTTCCACCAATTGCCTGCTTAATTTCTCAGCCATAGTCCTGCCGTAAAAAGAGCTCATCCGCGTTCCTACTATGCCTATAGAAAAATAATCCTGAGGCAGAATCTCGCCCTGAACAAATAAAACCAAAGGCGGGTCAAATATTGATTTCAAACTAACAGGATAGAACTCGCTGTCTAACGGAATAATGCTGACATTATTCTTCTCAAGTAACTCAATCTGCCGGCAAAAATCTATCTTTTCCCTGCCTTCAACTATCTTTTTGGCAGTTTCCCTGCCTATATTTTCTACTTCCGCGATATCATCTAAAGAAGCCTCTAATACCGCTTTAGGAGTTTTAAATCTTTCTAACAAAACCTTACCCCTGCGCGAACCAACCTCAAGAAGCAAAGCTAACCTTAACCAGTCTATTAAATCTTGGCTTAACATTAAAATTATGAAAAAGCTACCTGTAAAACATGGGTTGTAGCGCTTTTTTCCTCTTTGGTTTTTGGCTTCACAATAATCTCTACATCTGTATCCAAAGCATTCAATAATTCAAAAAGGTGATCCATGGAAAAATTACTGAGTTTTCCGTTCATTAAACAAGAAACTTTTGATTGAGGAATATTCAGTATCACTGCTGCTTGTTTTTGAGTTAATCCTCTTTTTTTAATAATTTCCGCTATAAGAAACATAACTTGAGCACGGGCCTGGACTCTTTCCGGATGAGCAACGCCAATATCCGCAAAAACATTATCACTTCCTCTGTGGATTATCTCTTTCGTCTTCATATTTCACTCACCTTCTTTATAATCCCAAATTTTGCCTTATAGTCATCTTCAGCTAACTTCAACCGCTGCTTAATTAATTCAATTTCTTGTTTTGGTGTTTTAATGCCATGTTTTGATTTCTTCTGAAAACAATGCAAAACATATACTACTTTTTGAAATCTAACTGTATAAACTGCCCGATATGTACCACTGCTAAAATTCTCAATAATCTCCAAAACTCCAGATCCGCCAAATCCTCTCAAAGGTTTTGCGGATAACGGCTTTTGGCCTCTTTGAACCTCAAAAAAAGAATATGCAATATCTTGCTTTACCTCGTCAGGAAACTCTTTAAGGTCATTCCTAGAAGAACCTATAAAATCTACTTTTTTTAGAATTCTTTCCCTATTCATACTATACCATATTTGGTATAATTAGTCAACCTGTTTTACAAATTTTAATACTTCTTCCACTACTTCCTGCATCTTAAGTTCTGAAGTATCAATAGTAATATCCGCCATAGCATAAAAAGGCGCCCTTTTTTCAAGCAAAAGCTCTATTTGCTTTTTAGGGTCATCCACCTTTAAAAGCGGACGGTGAGAATACCTTTCAGTTCTCTTTAAAATTACCTCTGGTTTAGCCATAAGGCAAATGATTTTGCCTGTTTTCTTCATAACTTTAATATTCTCAGGGTCAATAACTATCCCTCCGCCGCAGGCAACTATAACTTCTTGTTTTTCAGATATTTCTATTAAAGTTTGCTTCTCTATCTTACGGAAATACCCCTCTAAATTCTTAACAAAGATATCACTAATCTTTTTATTCTCTTTTATTTCAATCAAATCATCCAAATCAACAAATTTCCTGCCAGTTCTTTTAGATAAAAGTCTGCCCACACTGCTTTTACCTGTCCCCATAAAACCTACTAAATAAATATTATTCATATCTCCAATATAATAGACGAAACAAAACCCGCTTTCTAACTAATTCTTTTCAAATAATTCTTATAATTAGCTTTTATGTCGGAAAGAGAATCTCCGCCGAATTTATCAAGAAATGCCTCAGTTAACACAAAGGCGAAAACTGACTCGGCAACTACTCCGGCGGCTTCAACCACACACACATCTGAACGCTCAGTTGCCGCCTTATCCGGCTTTTTTGTGATAATATTTACTGAATCCAAAGGGTTCATAAGCGTGCATATGGGTTTCATGCAGGCCTTTAGAACAATATCCTGCCCGTTGGAAATTCCGCCTTCTATGCCTCCGGCGTTATTAGTGGGACGAAAATATTTCCTGCCTTTTGAATAATAAATCTCATCATGCGTTTCCGAGCCGAATTTATCCGCGTAGCCAAATCCCAAGCCGATTTCAACAGCTTTGATGCCGGGGATAGACATTATGCCGCCTGCCAATTTTGAATCTAAACGTAAATCCGGCTGAACATAACTGCCTAATCCTACAGGGACGCCTTTTGCGCTAACCTCAAAGATACCCCCAACTGTATCTTTTTTCTCTATTGCCTCGGTTATTTTCCCTTTTATTGACTCTGAATTAGCCTGGCCGCCTACTGATATTACTTTACTTTGTATTCCTATGTCAAACTCAGATAAAAATATTTTACATACCGCCCCAACCCCAACAGTTGCCGCAGTACTCCGCGCTGAAGCGCGTTCTAAAACTTCCCTTATATCTTGAAAACCGTATTTTAAAAGCCCTGCCAAATCAGCATGGCCCGGACGAGGGCAGAGAACTTTATGCAATCTTTCTATTTTATAATCCTTATTCTGGATAAGCAAAGAAATAGGGCTGCCCAAAGTCGTCATGTTCTTTATTCCTGAAAGGATTTGCGCGGCATCTTTTTCAATCTGCATGCGCTTTCCTCTGCCAAAGCCGGACTGCCTGCGTTTTAACTCTTTATTTATTTTAACGATATCCAGTTTCAAACCTGCCGGCATACCTTCCAATATTGCCACTAATGCTTTACCATGCGATTCACCCGCGGTTAAATACCTTAACATAAACACCTCCCCA
>JBDRLG010000063.1:0-52172 GCA_043813255.1 Candidatus Omnitrophota bacterium | reverse complement strand
ACGAATTGACTCACATTAAATCTAACCGAAAGTTTTTTATACGGGTATCGTTGACTCATAAATCATCTAACCAAAGGTATACTTCCATTAGGAGGTGTATCTATGAGCCCGAAAGCCCGCATGGAATATCTTGAGTCTATTGTTATCCGATACAAAAAATCTTCAAAGAAGAAAAAATCAATTATTCTTAATGAATTCTGCGCTGCTACCGGATATAACCGCAAATACGCGATTTTCTTAATTTATACTTTTAAACGCTTTACCAAACCTAAACCTAAAAAACGCGGCAGGCTGTCAAAATATAACTGTCCTGAAGTCTTGAAAGCATTACGCAGGATATATCTTGCGGCTAACCTGCCTTGCTCCAAACGCCTTAAGGCAATACTACCTGCATGGCTTAAGTTTTATCACAAAGAATACGGCCATTTATCTTTGCCTGTTATTAAACTGCTACTTAAAATATCCGCTCCAACTATTGACCGTATATTAAAACCATTTAAGGCAAAGTATAAAACCAAAGGCAGATGTACTACTAAGCCGGGTACTCTGCTTAAAGAACATATTTTAGTTAAAACTGACCAATGGAACGAAACCAAACCAGGCTTCCTTGAAGCTGATACCGTTGCTCTTTGCGGCGGCTCTTTAGAGGGTGATTTCATATATATTATCGACTATACGGATATCGCCACCACTTGGAGCGAACAGCGCGCTGTCTTTGGCAAAGGCGAAACAGGTGTTTTAGAACAAACCAAAGATGTTGAAAATATGCTTCCTTTTCCATTACTTGGTTTTGACTGTGACAATGGAAACGAATTTTTAAACTGGCATTTCCTACGCCATTTTGCTCAAAGGCCTAAACCTGTGCAATTTACCCGTTCCAGGCCATATCATAAAAATGATAATGCTCACATAGAACAGAAAAATTGGACTCAAGTTAGGCAATGGCTTGGCTACTCCAGATTTGATAATCCGAAAGTTGTGCCGCTGCTTAATGACTTATTCCGCAATGAATGGAGGCTGTATCATAACTTCTTTATGCCTTCGGTAAAGCTTCTTGAAAAAAAACAAGTTGCGGCAAAAACTATTAAGCGTTATGATAAACCTAAGACGCCTTATCAAAGAATATTGGAATCGCCTTATGTTGAAACTTCTGTGAAATACGCTCTCAAAGAACAATTTGAAACTTTAAATCCCTTTCATTTACGAAAGGCTATTGATGCTAAACTTAAGAAAATTTTCGCCCTTAAAAATAAATGATCTAACTCTACCCGTATGGTTAGGTTTTATTATGAGTCAACGGGTTTACCATCAGTAAAAACACTTATTAACTATTAAATATTACTTGTGTCTAAATTATGATAATTGTTATCTCCGGTAAAATGTTTTTGAAATGTCAATAGCGTATTATTGCGAAGAACAGTAATGATTAAATATATGTATATTTTTTTCGAAAAAATTTATGGAGCAATGATGGCATCACGACATGGTTTTTAAACGATTGCTCATCTTTTAAATTATCATGCATTGACAAGCGATGCAGCCGTTTAGAATGCGGGTCTCTGTTTTGCGAAGCGTAAGCAGTGAAAACACGCTTTGCCCCCATCGAAAAAATTACGCGGTCAGTTTGAGCATTATAGCACGTTTGCGGCTGCCCAAAAGGGTAACTAAAACAATTAATATTATTAGAATATTTGCGAAGTTTATTTTCATTAGTTATATATGAATCCTTTAAATCTTCCGGCGTAAGTATGGCCGCGTTATAATGATTGTATAAATGATTGCCTAAAAACAGCCCGTAATCCGAAGACGCGCGTAAATGGTTAAGATTAGCAAAAGTCCCGTAATAGGCACGGGCATCATCATATATTTTTCGGGCATTATTGCGCGAGACATATTCATCTACTTCTTCCTGCCGGCAGTATAAAAAAAGAGTATGGCCTGATTTATTATGCCGTTTAAGCATATACTCAGGGAATGCTTTATCGTAATAGCATAAATATGTTGTCAGGCCGGGCCAAAAGATTTTTCCTTCAACCGGAGCCATATTCATAAATACCACCGCCGGAATATTATTAGAACGCAATATAGGAGCGGCTATTTCAAACGTACTTGCAAATCCGTCATCAAAGGTTATCAATGCGGCCGGCAAATCAAATTTATTTTCAATTAACTGCACAGGGCTTATTACATTGAAATATTGTTTTATCCATTTTAACTGCTGTGAAAATAATTCAGGCGGAACATTTAATCTGTATTTCCGGGTAAATAACGACGGATTCGCGTTAACTTCATGATAATTAAAAATAAATATGGAATCTTTGCACATTGCCTGAAACACTCTGCCGGAGCGTAATGGCAAACCCAAAATTTTCATAATGTGTTCTTTAATCATTATGTTAGTAGACCATTGCTGGGCTGGTTGCCCTGATATAAGCTATACGGCATTTTGCAAATTCTTCCATGCCATCCTATATAGTTCCGCGTGTTTTCGCATATATTTTGAACCGTAAAAAGCGCTCACGGAAAGGTCCTGCGGGGTACCGGACAGGTATCCGTTTTCACCTAACGATTCAGCGCACTTGGCGAACAACTTAATGCCGAGTAAAGCAAGCTTTAAACCGATAGAATAAAAGTTGTCATTTACATCTAAAACCGGCCTTAATTGATAAAGGATATCGCCACTATCAATACCAGCGTTCAAAAGGTGGACCGTTACTCCTAAAGCATCCGGCCCTCCATATGCCAATGCTGTCACAATGCCTTCCGCGCGATAATCAGGGCTCCACCCCCAATGCATATTAACAAACGGTATAGGCCTGTTTTTAAATATATGCGGTTTTATTAATCTGGTTCCAAAGACAAAAACAAGATCCGGCTTATATTCCTGAATAATTTTATTAACTTCATCTGAATTTATATCCGAAACGTTTACTATAGGCATTCCATTTTCTGTATCCATATAGTTATTTTTTAACAATCGTTGATTATGAAACTCTTGATGGCCATAATATTTCTTATGGTTCAAATACTTATCCGCGTAATTCACTATGTTGATTGGATTGCTTAATAACAAAGCAAACCCTTTTGTCAGCTTTTTGAAAAAATCCGATATTCCGGAAAAAGCGCGGTTACCGGCATATGAGTTCCCATTTTCAAAAATCACCAACTGAAGAAGGCCTTTTTTCCATAACCGGTTAGCGCAATAAATTTGGAACGCTGACCGACGCGTAAGAAGAATAACCTTCATGAATGCTCTCCCTTTTTTCTTGCGAACATGGCAAGCTCTTTTACAAACGCGGCATCATTTAGAGAGCAGTAGAATCGCGCGCAATAGTCATGAGCTTTTTGATATGCCTCTTGCAAATCTTTATGTTTATCATACGGATATATTTTTATAACCTGAAGAAATTCCTCAGGCGTTTTAATTACCGAACGCCAATCCTTCAATTCATAAAGAGGGTCTATTGTTAACTCGCCCGGAAGTTCCAAATAGATAGGGCGCAGTCCAAAAAGAGTTGCCTGCACAGCCGCGGTACTACCTCTATATAAAGCCCATCGGCAGCGGGCAAAATCATCTTCAAGCGACACGTTGGAAAGTCTTATATTTTTCGGCAGATCTTGAAATTTTTTATCCTGTTTTTTAATGGAATCAAATGACAAAATCGGATGAACCCGAAAAATAAAATTAATTTGAGGCGCTATTCCCGCGCAAACTAAAGCAAAAGTAAACAAAATTTTATATTCGGTTAAATACCCTTCAGGGATTACCAAACAGGCTGGATAATCAGCCCGCGCTGCCCGCGGATAAATAAGCCCGGATTGATTAATCGCCTGATTTTTAAGGTTACGATTGGACCCCAGCACAGATACTGGAATTCCATTCAGTCTTGGCGCGCGGTCCAACTGTGTTTTAGAAATAGTTCCCGCCGTGAATATATGGTCAGGATTGTATTCGCGAGAAAGATTTCTCCTAATTGCATGCTGAAGGCGAAATAACGCGGCATGCTGGTAGCCAATACAGCGCACTTCGGGAACAGCACTGCGGACAGCAGCCAATGACACCCGTTCCCACGCATGCCCCTCATGCATGACTACGATTACTTTCGGCTGTACCTTTACTGCCAATGAAGCTATCTGCGTGGCCATTCGTAAAGTTGAAAGAGATTTACCCGATAAAGTTTCTTCGGAAGCCCGAATAAAAACACGCCGTTTTAACCCCTGCCCCTCTTTTTTAGCAAGTTTCCTTAACCTAAAAGATTCCATCTTAAGGCGCCAATAAAGAGATACTTCTTCTAAAAAACTAAGCGCGTCGGATAAAACTACTCTCTGCACAACTCTGCTGTCCCACTTATCCGCGAAACGCGCGGCAGGCTGTCCGGAATGATTAATCAAAGCGATTACTGCGGAATACCCTTGGGCAGTTATTTTATTTGGCAGGCTGCCAAAATAAAAATCATCATCTCTGCCTGCATGGGAAGGATTCAACAAATGAGAAATAAACAAAACATCGATATTACCATGGAGATTATCCGGACCAAACCATGGACGGGTACCTACCTGGATAGACATCAACAACTGCCTAACCCAACCCGCCCGGCGGCGGAAAACCCGCCACCATTTACGAACATTCGCTATAATGCCATTGTTAGGTTGAAAAAGATCAATATAATGTGCCATAAAGACAGGGTGTTCACGAATTACATGCAGCCATGAAATAGCAATTCGTTCGATCGTTGAATCCTGTGCTGTCAGTATACTGTCACAAGCCTCACAGAGAGATTGATATTGTTCTTCATTCAAATTTATATTCTTTTGCATCTAAGAGAATAAACCCTTTCCTTTGTTATTAATAGAATAAATCAAACATTGATCGCGATAACCTTATCTTTTCCCCACATCCGTGCGTAGCGCTGAGCCACATCATCAAGTACCTGATTACGGGGATGCCCCGCGCGCAACCCATCCATAACCCAAGACAAATAATTACCAATACGTTCGGACGCGCGGCCGTCGCGAAAAGGGTCGAGTATATCCAACAGGCCTGACCAATCCGCGAATCCGTGAACGCTACCAGGATGCTTCAGGTGTCCGCTTAAATTCGGCCAAAGGCTTTCCCATGAGCGAAAAATAATTTTTCCTTCCGTACCGTGCGCGTAAAGCGAACACGAAGGCCATCCTTCTCTATCCAAAAATACCGTCGGGACTCCAGCTAAAGCTGATTCAATACCGGCTGTCGCCGCGTGCAAATGCCCATGAACCGCGACATCGGCCGCTTTCGCGGCCACAGCAGGAGGATATGACCCTTGTACCGCGCCAGTTTCAAACACAAAACACCGGCCTTGAGATTCTAACTCCTTCAATAACTCCGCAACCTGGCCTAGGCGCTGACGGAGAGTTTTAGGCACCTTTGGTTTAAATACCAGTCCCAATGAACGATCTTCCAATGCCCGTCGAAGAAGAAATTCATAATTCACGCGCATAAACTGATGACCGGTATGCGAGCGGGTATCCGGCCTAGAATTCTCATCAAAAAATGCAATAACATACTTTGCTCCATTCTTCAATAATTGTTTGCGCACCTCAAAAGATTTATTCTCAACAAACTTAAAACGGTGATCGCCATTATAACCGGTTATAACATAATAAGGAATCACGGATCCTGAAGCCTTTTCAATCTGTGCCGCCTCATTTGAAAAACCAAAAAAGAGATCTACATTAACCGCGGTTTCGGCAGAAGGCTCGCTTTCAAACGACCGCTGATAAAGCGCTGACACGCCGCCTAATTCATGAATGACATCCGCGATAACCGCATGCAAAGCTTCATTTTTATACCAGGAAAAATAAACACTAACATGAAACCTCTTAAAAAACGCGCGCCAGTACGCCGCCTGAGAACGATAATTCTCCATCTGAAGATTTAACCAATCACTTTCATCTATTCTAACGGGGTTGTTTGAGATATCGGCAAGCCCACGGCAATTAAACGAAGGGCTATAATGAAAAATGCCTCGGGGAGAAAACGTCGTCGCTTTCGGATTAAGCGCAACTGCGCTCATCCCAAAAGCCTTTAATACATCCGCCTTAGCCTGATCAAATGGGTCCCCCGGATAATTAAACACGACAAGAATATCTTCCCTGCGAAAACCGGATTGCTGAGCAAAAAAAAGGTCGGAATGCATCTGCGGATTATCAATATTTAAATGCCCATTATATTCAACCATCAACCGGCTTATTTTACCGGAGTAAGGAAAAACAAAGGCATCTTCAGTACGCTTCGCTTCAGCAAAACAAGATTGGGTGGCAAAAAAAGTTCTAATACCATAACAACGATAAAGATACAACAACGAACGAAGCCTTACTTCACCGAAAAAAACGGTAATCAGTTTTTTCCATCCCCAAACAGTCCGCATCCGCATAGGCTCCAACTGGACGCCCCAACCACGGATATAATCTTTCACTTCTTCCATCCACAAACGTTTCTTAACAAAAAGGCATACTGGCCGCGAAAGCATTTTATCCTGTTTTGCCTTACATTGTGCAAGATAAACCAAGTATAAAAGGCGACGAAGAATATCTCCGTCATGATAAAAAGAAATTATTGTCTGTTTAGCAAGAAAAAAAACAATTCGTTTTTCTTGAGAGCTGGCCTTTCGGCTAATTAATTGAAATTCGGCTGAACGATTAATCCTGGAAAGGATATGAAAAAGATCCGCGTAAGTAATCTTTAAATACGCCAAATCACCATTATCCGCGAAAATATCAATCAACCGAAAATCCAAACGCTTAAATTCAACTCTTAAACACCGGCCAATAAAATTAGCCCAATAGATTGCCCAAGGCGCGGCGTCAATGTAATACGCCGAAAAACTACCCCTTGCTCTTTCTTTACGCAAATCTCTCAATCGCGGGAAAACATTCATAAAGAGTGACGGCACGGTTAATTTCTCAATAATACACAGCATAACTACCTCTGGGCTGAACGGATCAGCGCAATAACGCGCTTTTGATCCTGTAAAGATAAATTAACCGACGAAGGCAGGCTCAAACCGTCCGCATAAATACGATCCGCGGCAATAATTTCATAAGCATAACAATCCGTAAATATCTTCTGGCTGTAAAGCGGATGCCAAAAAGGGCGTGCTTCTATACCGTTAGATTTTAACGCCGACATCAACGCGCGGCTATCTCTGCCGTATAATTTATTATCAATAAGCACCGTATACAACCAATAAGAAGGCATTACTCCGTGATTCTCAGCCTGATGAATAATCCCCGGAATACCTTCCAATCCCTTGCGATACAACAATGCTATTTTTCTCTTTTTTAAAATATACCGCTCAATCTGCTCCATCTGCGCTACTCCCATTGCGGCTTGAATATTCGTCAAACGGTAATTGTACCCAACCGCGCCATGAATATTTTCGATTGGGTCATCTTTGGCTTGGGTAGTAAGATACCGCGCCCGTTCAGCAAGTTCTTTATCATCCGCAACAATCATTCCGCCGCCGCCGCAGGTAATAACCTTATTACCATTAAAACTCAAACAGGCAAAAATCCCATGCCGGCCAACTTTTTTACCTCTGTATTCCGCGCCCAAACTCTCCGCCGCGTCCTCAATAACCGCCAATCCGTATTCTCTTGCTATATCCATAAGCGAATCCATATCTACCGGATGGCCCATCACATGTACCGGCAAGATTGCTTTGACTTTTCTGCGGGTATGCTTATTCACCAGCCCGTCTTTACCCCAACGGCATTCCTTTTTTAGAAATACAGCCACCTTTTCTATATCCAATTGCCATGTACCTAAACAGACATCCATAAATACCGGATAAGCTCCTGTATAACGGACCGCGTTCGCCGGAGCAACAAAGGTTAACACTGGCATAATAACTTCATCCTCCGGGCCAATACCTGCGAGAATAAGGGATATGTGCAGAGCAGCCGTGCAACTCGCGCACGCCACTCCATACTTTCGCCCTACATAACGGGAAGTAATCTTCTCAAATGTTTCAACATACTTTCCTGACGAAGAAACCCATCCGGTATCAAAACATTCTTTTACATATTTCCATTCGTTCCCGCACAGAAAAGGCTCCGATAAAGGAATTGTTTTATTTTTTAACTTATTCATCATGATATTTTGGATACAATAAAAGAATATAATTTTTCTACAGATTCATCCACACTTTCTCTTCCATCAGAACTGTCTATAATCAAATCATGAGACAACGGGGCTTCATACGGGGAGCCGGATGAAAATCCAATCATATTCGTAATCAACCCATCTTGAGCTTTCTGATATAGTTTCTTTACATCCCGCCTGATCACAGACTTTAAATCCGCTGAAAAATAAACCAAATAAAAATTCGGGGTAAGCCTTTTCCTAACAAATGCCCTGACCTCCTCAAGCGGAGATATCACCGGCACAAGAATTATATCATAATTGTCTCTATTTAATAAACAATGGCCTGCTATAATAATATTATTAAGCTGTATATCCTTTCTGCAAAAACCAAGAGGTTTTACGTGTTTCGCGCGGACTAAATCTCCATCTACAATCAAACAGGCTAAACTATTAGATTCAAGCCTGTTTTTCACTTTCAGGGCAACAGTTGTCTTGCCGGAACCGGAAAGCCCGGTAAACCAAAATACTAAACCCCTTCTCATTAATAAAATACTCCCGAAACATCTTTACGAAGATGATCAAAAATAATATCCTGTATTTCTTCCCGCATAAACCACTCAGGCAGCTTTTTAAATAACTTAAGAGATTCTCTGGCTTGGGCTCCGCTTATACTTTTATTATTCCTGTAAGTGCCTTCCTGATACAAATTCTCCTCATGATTAAATGATATTTCGTCAAAGAATACCGGTGTTATCCCGATATTACCTACCCTGTTAAAAATTTTTTTTACATCAACCGAACTATAGTGGTTTCCTACTCCGGTATGATCCCTGCCGATTATGAAATAATTACACCCCATATTCTTCCTACAAAGCGCAGTGAACACAGCTTCTCTCTGGCCTGAATATCTGGAATAAGTATTAAAACACGATACCATGGCCTTATTTTTCGGGAAAATATCATTATCAATCATCCACTGATAGCTTTTAATTATCGGGCCTATTTTGAAATCCCCCTGTTTCTTGGGCCCGGAGACCGGGGTTATAAGCAAACCGTCAGACAGAGTCCTTTCCAAAGCCTTCAATTGAATATATTCGTGAACCTTATGCGGGACATTCCTCGTATGAAAACCTACAACGCTAGTCCACCCTTTCTTATCTAATATATAACGTATTTTCTGCGGAGTAAGCATATATTCGGCATACAAGGTTGTTTTCGGATAATTCAGCAATAATACCTCACCGCTAATTGCCCAATCCCCTTTTTGCATAACTCTATCAACTCCCGGATGATTTAAATCATTCGTTCCAAACCACTTATAGACAAGCTCCGGCATGTTTAATTTGTATATTTGACTAACATTTAGAATCGCCTTGGCATTTCCATCCCGATCTCTTAATAACACCTTATCCGGATCCCCTAAATTCGTAATATCTTTTTTAAAAACCTGCAGAATGATTGGCAATGTCCAGGCTAGCCCACCCGGCAATACCAAATCATTCAAAACAGAACTCAGTTCTTCCTGCGTCATTGGCCCTGTTATCGGAGAATAAGTCCCAATTGCTATCTGTTCACAATCCAAAATATCTTCTTCCGATAAAATAAGAGACGGCAATTTATGGATATTGCCGGCCTTTTCCGGATTAATAATATTATAAACCAGTTTTCCGCCATGAGGCGGACAAAAGGCCAAAGAAACAACGGATGAATCCAAAGACGGGATTGAAGTTTTTCTTTCCTCAAAGGAATGAATCATCCTTTGAATCATTGAAACACATTGCAATGGGAACTTGCCAATAGCAGTTTCCGCGGCAAGAACAAGGCCATCACTGCCGTCAACCATGGTATTATAAATATCATTCACCTCGGCTCTCGTCGGCACCGGCGAAGTCACCATTGATTCAAGTAAATTTGTTGCTACATAAACTTCTCTGTTTAGCCTTTTTGAAGTATACAAAATATGTTTTTGCCAATAAGGTATATTTTCTACGCCAACCTCTCTTGATAAATCTCCACGATCAATCAATATAGCATTCGAGGAATTAATAATATGCTCTAAATTATTAAGTGCTTTTTTTGATTCAATTTTTGAAATTACAAAAGTACCGGGAATACAATGCTTCCTTATTTCCTCAACATCATCGGTGGAGCCGGCAAACGAAAGCGCTACATTATTAATATTAAGCCTTCGCCCTATGGCCAAAGCCTTTTTATCTTTATCGGTTAGCGGTAAAAGGCCAATATCCCTATCGAGCGTTACTGCTTTATTATTGCCTATTTTTCCAGGAGATAAAACCCTAGCCATCATATTTCCATCGATATCACGTTTTATAACCTGAATTACAGCAGAATTAAAATCTATACTTAGAAGATCTCCAAGCTCAAATTTATCAAGGACGTAATCTGGATATAAAGAAAAGTCATCTGATGTTCCGCCGTTCATCTTTTTATTAAGCTGAACCACCTTGTTTTCTTCAAGATATACATCATTTTCCATGAAGCGCCCGGTTCGAATCTGAGCTCCTTCAGAATCCAAACATATCGGGATAGAGGTATGTTTCCTGATAAAAAGAATGGTATCTTCAAGAGAATCTAATTCAGTATGAGAAAGATTAATCCGTAATAAATCGACCTTTATCTCGGAAAAACGCCTGAGGTATATCTCATTTAAAGTTGAAGGGCCTAGAGTGCAAAGAACTTTCATTTTATCTCCTGTAATAGTTAACTATAAAAAAGAAGCTTGATGCCATTCACTCTCATATTCTTTTGCTATCTCAATTAACTCATCTAACACTTGCGGAGAAGCGTTTAAACTAAGTTTTTTAAACTTTTCCTTCCTTAGTTCTATTTTTATCGGCGCGTTACACTTCTCTCGTAATAGGATTTCATCCATATTTTCACGCGGTTCTCTCTTTATAAATTTTGAAATTGTATTTATAACTGATGCCGGTCTCGAGAAAAAATTTTCATAGCAAAGATAGAGTATCTGTTTTTTATCTGCTGCGTTTAGCCTCATATATGCTGCTTTATCCGCTTTGTAAATAGAAAAAATTGACTTAATGCACTTATCTTCCGCGGACATTTTTGTAAAATCATCGTCAAAATCTAATGCGAACCATGGAACGGGATTATTAAATTTATTTAAAAAAAGCGGCTCAAAGACTAAAGGATCTTTCCCATATCGAATACCAAACCCCTTCTTAATCCAAGAATAAGCAAGGTCTACCGGATGCCGTCTCATATTTATCATATTCAACATTGGGCATGCTTTTAGATAAAAATCTATATCGGCCATTCCCTGATGTATAATAAAAGAGGGGATTCGTTGTTCAATCCGCAATTTATCTAAAACACTTGGCCCATCTTGCGAATGCGCCCGTTCGAAATACAGGCCTTTTTCGGATGAATTCTTAATGCAAGAACTATCATTTATTCTTGTATTAAGATTTCGCCCTATTGCACGTTCATAAACACCCATGTTTATTTGCAGCCTAAAATAAGAAATTGCATCTTTCTCGCTCATTATAGATAATCTGGCAAACACTGGTAGATGCTCTACTGCTGCTGAATACTGAAAAAATTCAACCCCCATGAAATTTGAAACTATCTTTCCCAATAAAAACTTGCCGGCTCTTGTTGGACCATCAAGAAAAATAATTCTATCTAGAATAAGATCTAAACTAAAAATATTATGAAACATTTCTACTATCCTTTAAATACAACAGCCGCGTTACGGCTAAAGCCTTGCTATGCGTCTACACCTTACCATTTTGAACGTCTATCTTCGCCTGATTGTAACTCGCGTGGTGGCCGACATCCAGCCAATACTCCTGAATAGGGAAACTGATAACCCTATGCTTCGCTTTAATAAGAGCATTAACCAAATCCGTCATATTAAAATAGCTCCCCTTAGGAATATATTGGCATACGGAAGGTTCAATCAAATAGATACCTGCGTTAACGATAAATTCCTGTAAAGGTTTCTCAACCAAACCGGTAATCATAACATCTTCTGTTTCTATGACACCATAAGGAATACTCATCTCATACTTCTTTACCCCAACCGTCATCATGGCTTTATAAGAGCGATGAAAATCAAACATGGCGCAAAAATTAAGCTGCGTTAAAATATCACCGTTAATAACCAATACCGGTTTATCCGGAGGCGCCATCAATCCTAAAGCTCCAGCAGTCCCTAAAGGCTGATCCTCATTAATATAATCAATCTCAACCCCAAATTTATCGCCATTACCGAAATGATTAACAATTATCTCTGACTTATAATTGGTAGAAATATTCACTTTTGTGATGCCTGACTTTCGCAGCTGCTCAACGATACATTCCATGATCGGCCGGTTATCAAGTGGCAGCATAGGCTTAGGAATATCGTTAGTGAGCGGATGTAGTCTTTGTCCCCGCCCTCCAGCCATAACCACAGCACTTAAAGGAAGAGGTATTTCCTCTTCGACAAATTCCGACAATAGCACCAAATCTACTACCTTGTTGTGTTTGTCAAGAAGGGGAATATGACGAAGAAGCTTTTCTTTCATAAGCCGTAAAATATCTTCCCTGTGGGTGTCCACCGATACAGCCACTGAATTAGGATAATTAAACGGCTTATCCTTAAGAATCCGGCCTATTTTTTCGTTCAATTTAATTTTGTGTAAAATAGCCCTGCGGATATCTCCGTCCGTGACCGTTCCGATCAGTCTCTCTTGAGTATCAACGATAAGAGCGATTCCCGCGCCCCCTTTTTGAATAATTTCAATAGCGCGCCTAAGAGAAGAACGAGGACTGATAAATATCTTTTTAATATTTTTCATTTTCTTTAAAAAATCCCGTGTTTTTAATTCCCATTCATTATTAACTTTTTTATTGGTTTGTATTAATAAAATCAATATCATAAAATTCTTTTTTCAAAAATTCTTCATTAAATTTTAATTTCTTGATTTTTTCTTTAATGCGATAACTCGCCCTTCCATCTTTAAACCGCTGATGAGGGTTTTTAACAATTTGCAAGGCCCTGCGAAAACCTGCCGAAAGAGCCTTCTTAATTCCCCGCCTAATAGCAGTATAATTTGAATCAACATCAATAATATTACCAGACCGCATTCTTCCTTTTTGCCGGTCACCAATATTCACGACAGGCAGATGAAATGACGGCGCTTCAACAAGCCCGCTTGATGAATTGCCGATCATAAGGTCACAATATTTCAAACAGCTAAAATATTGCAAAGGCCCGAGTGAATCAAAAAGTTTATATTTACTAGTATCTATTTTACAAAATTCATATAGCTTTTTATTAATAATATTCCCATATGCATCCGCGTTTGCTTTTGTAAAAATAACCTTAAAGTTAAAACTGCTTATAGCCTTCAAGGCTTGATCTAATTTACGCTGTGAATGATCTTTTTCTAATGTAACAGGGTGATATGTAAAAATAGCGGTTGTTCCAGATATATCAAAACCTAAAACCCTACTAAGTTCTTTTTTAGTCAGTAATTCTTGTTGATAAATAGCCTCTAGGCTCGGAGAACCGTAATTAAATACCCTGCTGGGATTTTCTCCCAGCTGAATAATTCTTTTACGGTAGGCCTCAGCCGCGGCAAAGTGGATACTTGACATTTTGGTTATGCTATGACGGAATGCCTCATCCATAGCTCCCTGGCTTGTTTCACCCCCATGAATATGCGCGATGGGAATTCTAGATGTATACGCGGCAATAGCCGCGGATAACATCTCAAAACGGTCAGCGAAAATAACAACCCAATCAGGAACCAGCCTACGGAAAGCATCAACAAACAACTCACACCCTTTTCCAATTGACTTTGCCATCCCTATTTCCGTATTCGCATATTTCAAGATATTCAGTTTTTCAGACACCGAAAACCCATCACGCGTAATAACTTTATCTGTGAGGCCAAATTCATCAGATAAATGCGATCCTGTTGCGATAATCTGTAATTTAAAACAGGCATCATCCTGAATATGCTTCATAAGCCAACGAAGATGGCTATAATCGGCCCGAGATCCTGTTACAATACATATTTTTATTTTTTTCATAGTTAAAATTACTGATTTATTTTTTTTTCACCGCGACAATCATCTCCATACCCCAATTTTTCCGCGCTAAAAGATCCTTAAAAGACTCGCGCATACAATCATCGTTTAATATCTCAAGAAAAAGCTTAGCTTGTGCCCGGCTTTCAAAATTCTTAGAAGTTGAAGCGAAATATTTAAACCATGATTTATAACGTAATAATGCTTCCGTAGTGCTCGTTATCCCAATAAGTTCAAAGTTGGGGTGGTCATTAAAAAATGAGTACATCCAACTCTTTGAAAATACTAAAAGATGATGTGGCGGGCACAGGTTATAGAAATCCCACGCTTGACAAAAAGGAGAATCAAAATCAGGCGTAGAAAAAACAAAAACACCTCCGGATCTCAGCGCGTCGTATATGTTCTTCAAAAGTTTATTAAAAGAAGAAAACGGAATATGCTCTATAACCTCCCATGTTGTAATCAGATCCTGCTCTCCATAACCTATGTTATCTTTTAAAAAATTAAGAGGCTTTGTTTTGATCTCTTTTGGGTATTTAAAGTACTTCAATACATCCGGTAAATCCGATGCGGTAACATCCCATGACGGATAATGTTCGCGGGTATAGTAAATAAACGTGCCTGATCCAGAACCAAGATCAAGGCATTTTGTTTTTTCAGAAATCAACGGCTTTATTAATTTCATTGCCGCGTCATAACACTGATAACGAGATTGTTCTCCTAAAAAATAATTCTGACCCTGCCCTTCTCTATAATACAAATCGTAGAGTATGGATGTTTCTTCCTCTTTTACGGTAGGTGAAACCACGATAAGACTACAATGAACACATTGATAATGATATGGTTTAATATCGGGAATAAAACCAATCATCGGTTGAGAAACGGTTGCCCTAAGCGGTTCGATTTCCGCGCCACAATGCGGGCATCGTGACAAATTCACAAGAGAAACATCTTCGCAATAGGATATAATCCTTCGAAACACTTCATCCGAACTAAAAAGCGACATTAGTTCATCGATTGTCAATCGTTCAAGTCCATCAATATGCTGCACCAAATCCTTAAAAATCTTGATTCTTTTAAATTTACGCAGATTAACCTGAGAATTATACCGAGACTGTGTATCATGGCGTACTTCCAAACATTTTAAGTGCCTTTTTTCTCTGTCTTTCCATGCGCCTGTGCGCATGACAAAATCAGGCTCTGTGCCCGGAATAGCCCCTTCGCATTTACACATATCGTAATCAGTGTATTTTTCAAGCAAAGACATCATCTTAGAGAATAATTCTCCGTCGATAAATGGATTAGACATGTTAACGACTGCAATAAACCCGCAGTCGCAATCTTTAATTTCATCAAGTGTATCGATAAAACTGCAATTACTAAAACCAAAACATTTTAGTCTTTTTACTATAAAATTTGGGAGAAGCTTCGCTACCCCAAGATCTTCATAAGATAAAAAATTATCCTTTTTTATGGGGGCAAAACCTTTTTCATTTAATATAAATATCCATATATTATCCACAGTAGTTAACTCCAATCAATGACCCCTTGGTTTTAAGTCATAGAAACCAATTTATAATTTATGTTCACTTACGTTTTGATTTGCTGTTTTTTTCTCTAAAACATCGTTTTCAGACGCGATATATTTTAATGCCCATTTTCCGTCTTCTTTTTTCCAAACATTAGACATATCACGGTAAAAATCACACGCTTCCCAAAAGAAATCTTCAGTAATATCCATGTACTGCAGAAACCACTGAAAATGATTCTTAGGAAATTCCCCATCGTATCTTTTGATCAGCGCCACGCCTTCATCTCGCGTGATATGATGGCGGCGTATGTCCGTCTGAACATCACGCGACGCGCGCCCCATCCCGAATTTCATATAACTTAAATACCAATGAAAACCATCCAGTTTATCATCAAGGCTGACATATTTTGTATATGTTCCTTCGGATCTGCCTGCCGGATTGCATTGAAAACCGGTATTTTCTACGGCATAATAATAGTTTTCCTGCGGTGTCCATTTATGATAATACGAATACCAATGCATTTCAATGCCACTTTTAATAATATCCTCAACCGGCGGCGATTTATAAAGTTGAAATGTTTGCGGTTGAATTTTTTTAACATCAAACATGCCGCGTTGAATCCCTATATCAACAATCGCATCAACATCTGATCCCTTAAAATAAAGTTCTTTGTATTCTTCAGGGCCTTCTTTTGGCAAATGTTTATATTTTATTGATCCGCCGTATTCCAATTCTCCATTTTCACCATACATAATTAACGGTATTTTAAACCCACGGGCAATGTGGAATGCCCACATTTTTTGCCCGAATGTAAATGGCTGCCAGGGATCACCCACAAGTTCCAGGCAAAGTTTTGTCAGTTTACGGTGAATTTCCTGGTCAGGCTGCCCTAGAACATTTGAAAAACCAGAACGGATAAAATTCTGCAGGTTTTGCCAGCCGATATCCGTGTATTCAAACGGAGACCATGTCACGCATAAAGGATGCATGCCATAACGATGTTTTAATTGATGCGCCACAAACGCGCTATCCTTTCCGCCGCTGCCGGGAACAACAACATCAAAACTCCCATCGCTGCTGCGATATTTATCACAAAGTTCCAGAAGTTCCCGTTCCCTCTTTTCCCAATCAATAATATGATCCTTTTCATAAGCCCACTGACAAGCACTGCAAATTCCTTCTTCATTGAACTCTGTGCGTGGACGCTGATTGGAAACGACACAATTTTTACAAAATTGAATTTTTTTTGGTAATTTCGGTAATTGTTTATCCAGGGTTATCATCATTTCTCCTTTTTCTATTAAACACTAACAAAGTTTTTTAATAATTGCAGGCCAGAAAGGCCGCTAATTTCAGGATGAAATTGCACGCCGATAATATTTTCATGCAAGGCAATAGCACAAAACTTATTATCGCCGTATTCTGTCATTGCTACGCAATGCTCTTGTTGGCGCGCCCGCACTCCAAAAGAATGTAAAAAATACATGTATGTCTCATCAGGCACTCCTTGAAAAAGTTTATGTGAGGAATACTTTTCATGAGTAAAACGAATAGCATTCCAACCGATATGGGGCACTTTTACGGCTTTCTCATCTATGGCGCTGCCCTCCT
Organism: Candidatus Omnitrophota bacterium; assembly: GCA_043813255.1. Taxonomy (GTDB): domain Bacteria; phylum Omnitrophota; class Gorgyraeia; order Gygaellales; family Profunditerraquicolaceae; genus JBDRLG01. Next base: position 34,841 of record JBDRLG010000063.1, on the reverse strand, counting down.
CGCGCAACCGTGTCACGCTGCCTGGGATTAATTGCAGGCCTTGATAGTGGCCGAATTCAAAAGATTCATCAAACAATAGCTGCATTCCTAAGCATATTCCAAGTATGTATCGTCCGGCGGCGATACTCGCAAGCACCGCATCTTTTAATCCAAATGATGTAAGTTTCTCCATACCATCACCAAAGGCGCCAACACCCGGCAGTATTATCTTATCCGCGCCGCGAATTTCATTAGCACTACTGCTAATGAATGAAGAAACGCCAATTTCCTTCAAAGCGCGTTGTATACTAAATAAATTCCCACATTGATAATCAACGATTAAAATATTTTGATGAACCATTATCTCCTAAATCCTTCTTGAATCTTATCGGCTACGGCAGTTTATACCGTTTAAATTAAGATATTCCTTTATCTCAAAAATTGAAGATGGCATAAATCTTTTTTCGCCAAGGCCGCCATAACGCACATTTAAAAATTCAATATTGCCCTCATCAAGCTGTTGCCCCATTCGCAAACCCCCTGTGTCCTCCGCGGAAAATCGGCGCGAAAGAGGTTTAGCATAGTGATAATGAAAAACTGATGCGATCGCAACGGCATCCGCTTTCCCTTGACGCACTACTTTTAATACATCTTCTTTTATACCTGCTCCGCCCGAAGCGATAACCGGAACAGGAACACTTTCCGAAATACGCGCAATAAGTTCAATATCAAAACCTTTTCCCGTACCTTCATTGTCTATTGACGTAAGCAAAATCTCTCCCGCCCCTAATTCAACAGCACGTCTTGCCCATTCAAAAACATCCACTCCCGTAGGCTGCCGTCCATAATCCACCCACGCTTCATAGCTCCCGTTTTTACTTTGCTTTGCTTCAATACTAACAACGATACACTGAGAACCAAAAGCCTTCGCGGCATCAGATAATAATCCGGGATTAGCAATCGCGGCAGTATTAATGGCGACTTTATCGGCGCCCGCGCGTAATATTTTTTTAATATCATCTACGGTGCGAAGCCCGCCGGCGACGGTTAGAGGAACACAGATATGCCGTGAAACAGCACTGACGAATTCCAACAAATTATTTCGTTGATATAAACTCGCAACGGTGTCATAGAAAATAAACTCATCGCTTCCTTCCGAATAATATAGATAAGCGTAATCTTCTGCTTTTCCCAATGCTCGGTATCCATCAAACTGAATGCCTTTGACAAGATTCGGGCCTTTAATATCCATGCGCGCGATAATTCGAACAGGTTTCATTTCTTACTCCATGCCGATAAACTACTTTTTAAAATCCGCTAATAACCGATTGAGCTTCTTTATGACTAAATAAAATTTTTCTCGTGAGCCTTGCGGTTTTTTAATGATTTTCGATTGTTTATTTCCGTATTGTTTTATTAATCTCCGTGCTAACGTTAAAAGCGACAGATGTTCGTTTCCAACATTAATTACCCCGATGGCATCATGAACGATAAAAAAATGAATAAGTAATATTAATTTTTTGACTTCAATAAAACTTATAGTCCGTTCTCCGTTACCAAAAACCGTTATAGCTTTTCTTTTTTCTAATTCTTTGAGCATAATAGGAATAATCCTGTCGTTGCGCATCCCTTTGCCATAAACCTGCGCGGCCCTCAAATGGGTAATCTTAATTTTTTCATCCCGTAACAAAAAATCAAAAATGTTCTCACTACAAAGCTTAGACAACCCGTAAAGACAATCGCTATTTTGCGCCGGATGCGTCAGCGATGCCTCGCTATATCTTCCGGTCTTATTGGGATAAACGGCAATGGATGAAAAATGTATTATTTTCTCTGGCTTTAAGATCTTAGCTATCTCCACAACGCCTTCGGTAATTTTGATATTGTCATAAAAAATATCCATATCGCGCGCGTTTTTCACCGAGATTACCCGCGAGGCTAAATGGACAATAACACGAATGGTATTTTTCTTCTTAAATCTTCTAAAATAGGAACAGACACGCTTCCTATTCCGCAAGTCAAAGGTTATGGAACGGCAGCCAACACAACGAACCGGTTTTGAGTCAACACAAAACACCGTGTAATTATTCTTTAGATAATCTAAAAGATGGCTTCCGATAAATCCTCCAGCGCCTGTTATCAATATACTCTCTTTTTTATGCATAGATGAATGTTTCTTCATAAAACCGTTTTATCGTCCCTTCTGATAACACAAATTTTTTTACTGCCCGCCCTAATAAATAAGAAAGTATATACTCAACCTCTTTAAAGCCAAAGATAGCCCGCATATAAGTTGTCCCTGAATGCCGGCTGTTAATTTCAAATAATTTCGGCGTGCCTTCAGGGTCAAGTTGTAATTGAAAATTACATGCGCCATATGGTTTTAGCGCCATAGCAATATTGCTAACATATTGCGAAATTACCTTGTGGGTATCTACGCGGTAATGCGCGGCCACTGTAACGCCGTTTTTTAACTCACGCCTTAACACAATCATTTCTTTAACCATATTGTCAAAAAAGATTACGCCACAGGTATATTCCTGGCTCACGCTGCCGATAAATTCCTGAACAATACAATCATGAGCAGACGGCAGTAAATTATTCAATTCTTTTTTGCTATTAATAATACGCACATTTTTACTTCCAGCTCCATGCCGCGGTTTTAAAACGCACGGGAACTTTATATTTTTTATATCTGTATCTTCCGGTAAATAAGTTTTGGGATATGTGTAGTTATGTTCTTTTAAAAATTGGCATGTTAAATACTTATCATCCGCGATTTCAACAACCCGCGAATCGCTAACAATAACTTTACAATTTGTTTGTGATTCAATTTTATCCTTAAATTTCGCGAAAAGAGACAGTTCAAAATCAATGCCAATTAAAAGAATTGATATATCTTCTCTTATTATTATATCTATTAAAGCGGCGAGCCATTGCACTTCCGAAATCTCTTTTTTTAAAAAATCCGGCAGAAGAAAGTTAGTATCAACCCAACAGGAACCTATTGTTCCATCTATATAATCAAACCCTGCAAGGCGTACTTCATCCTTAAATATGGAATTCTTAATAGATTTAATAATCGCCTGCCCTATAAGTGAACCTGTACCAGTTACGCCTATTGTTATTTTACGCACGCGCTAATTCTCCTGTTAATATACCAACCCAGCTCCCAAGCTCCTGCGTTGTGTGCGCATCAGAGCCGATAGAAACATAAGGGTTATATTTTTTAAGCAATGGTTTTAAACAATTAAAAATACTGCGATGATACCTGTAATTTAACTCAAATACGATATTATGCCGCACACACTCACTAATAATTTCTTCAAAAAATCCTATAGGAAATTCTTTATAAATTTGTAAAGACATGCCGCCGGCATGCCCCAGGACATTACAAACTTCTCCCTTTATGGCGGCAATAGACAACTCTAATTCAATCTCTGCGCATAGTTCTTTCGTAAACTCCTTAGGGTCATGCAAAACACGCCCCAGAGAGAATCGATGCACGCTGGCAATACGAATATTGGCATTCTGCAGCATATCCGCAGCAACATCAATATCTCCCTGAAAATTAGCAATCCTCGCCTCAAGGCCGCTTAGGACTTCTATAGATGAGCCTTTTTTAAATTTTTTAATCTCACGCAAATACTTATTAACAAACCGCGATTCCCGCCTTACGTGCTCAGTAAAAGCTATCTGTTTAAGGCCTTTTATCCGCTCTGCCACGGCAATAATCTGAGAAATACCCGCCTCTCCATCAACCCAATTAGAATGAATATGTTTATCTGTATAAATATAATTACTATCAATCTTATTAAACCGTTTAAAAAATTTCATAACTATATTACTTAAGCATCTTAAAAGAAATAATAGAGTCTTTTAATATATTAACTTTAGCGGTTCTACCGATAAGGCGCTGTTTCATAACAGGCGGTATGCCTGTCCCTGGCCTTTTAATAGCAATAAAGCCATCAGAAATTATTGTCCCTTTCTTAATATCGCAAGCAGCAACCAAGCTCCTACGGGCGATAGCGGCAATAGGCAATTCGCTTTTTGACGGTTTTTTTTCTCCTGTCCCCAAAGCAACCGAAATATGGCGGATTCCCTTAATGAATCCCTTAAGTTGCCGCGGTTCCAGCGAAAAACTATGATCAGGGCCTTCATATTTTTTTTTGATGGTAAAATGTTTTTCTATAATCCTCGCTCCCATTGCTACGGCCGCAGGGCTAATATCAATCCCAAGCGTATGGTCAGAAAATCCAATCGGCACTTTAAAAACATCTCTCATGGTTATAATAGCTTTTAGATTAACCTCGGCATAATCAGTTGGATAACTACTGACACAATGAAGCAATGCGTAATTATAATTTTTTGCTTTCTTTATAACTTGCACTGCTTTTTTGATTTCATCAAGCGTAGCCATACCTGTTGACATAATAATTGGCTTGCCTTTACCAGCAATATACTCTATAAAAGGGAAATTTGTTATTTCACCTGAAGGAATCTTAAAAACTTCCATTCCTATTCCATCAAGAAAATCCACGCTTGCTTCATCAAAAGGGGTAGAAAGAAAAGCGATGTTTTTCTTTTGACAATAAGCATACAATTGACGATAAGCGTTTTGGCTAAGCTCTAACCGGCGTACCATATCTAATTGTGACTGCTTAACGCCCGTTGCCTGCTTTTGATAGTCGGCTTTTGGCGCTTTATCAGAAACAACACATTCGGCTTTAAACGTTTGAAATTTAACGGCATCCGCGCCAGCATCAACAGCTCTGTTGATAAGCTGTTTGGCTAAACTAATATTGCCATTATGATTAACACCCGCTTCTGCGATAATAAACGTATATTGCGGATCGATAATTTTTTTCCAAATACCCTTTACCATGCCGTCCATCCTCCGTCAACAACCAGATTGTGTCCCGTGACATACCCTGAAAGATCACTCGCCAAATAGGCTACAGCCCCTTTTAAATCCTCTTCTCTAGCCATACGTTTAAGAGGCGTACGTTCTTGATAACGTTTTAAAAAAATATCTTTGTGATTTCTAAAAACGCCGCCAACGCTAATCGCGTTAACCCGAATATCCGGAGCCAATACAGTGGCCAACCAACGCGTAAACTGAAGCAATCCGCCTTTACTAACGCTATAGGCCGCGGGATTCCCCATATCCAACCCTTCGTATAATTTCATATCAGGCCCCGCCATTCCATAAATTGAACTTATGTTAATAACCGCTCCATGCCCACTATGGGCTAACAGATCTTTGCAAGATTGCACAAGGTTAAAAACAGATGTCAAATTAACTTCCATGGCCATCCGCCATGTATTGATATCCTGCTGTTCAAAAGGTACAGCCCATCCTTTTAGTTTTGAAGTTCCCACAAGGGCAGCGCAATTAATCAAAATATCCAGTCTTCCCAAATTACTCTTAATAGTTTGCGCGACGCTCCTAACTGAATCGTCATCCATTAAATCTACAACAAGCGGCAAAGCCTTAACGCCATATCTTCGCGCAATCTGTTTAGTTTTCTTCCTGCATTCCGTTTCACTAATATCTAATAAAACAATATTGGCTTTTAATTCCGCCAAGGTTTTAGCCATAATAAAACCGATGTGGCCTGCTCCTCCGGTAATTAACGCGGTTCGTTTGTCCAAATTCATAAGTTTTTTTAAAGATTTCATTTTCTTTTCCGCCTTTTTTTTATTAAAAATTCGGCAATCTCAAAATCCATAATGGTATCAATATCCAGCGCGCGTTCTTGGGGAATTTCTACTGCCTTTACTTTTCCTTCAAAAATAAATCCAGCTTTCATAACAAAGGCTCTGCGAACAGCATAAGCCACTGTTGCCATATCATAAGCTTTGGGCGCATCTTGACGGCGGGAAACTACTTTGCCTAAAGATACCACAAGCCGGGCGTTATCAAATTGATCAAACAACACCATATTGAAATACGGGCTGCGTGTCGCTTCTTTAACGGTAACAACAATATCCGCATCAGTATTAATAATTTTTTCTACGCATTTTTCAACATCTTCAACTGCCCGAAGAGGCGCGGTAGCCGGAACCGATACTAAAATATCCACCTGATGGCCTAATTTCTTTTCCATGGTACGAATCGCATGCCGCCATGAAAGTATTTCCGGCGCTTTATCGGTTGCTAAACGCCCCGGACGCATAAATGGGACATCAGCGCCAAAACGGCGCGCCACAGTGGCAATCTCGTCATCATTGGTAGAAACAATTAACCGATCAATCAACCTGACTTTTTTCGCGGTTTCAATAGCATACGCAATAAGAGGCTTACCGTTAAATATTTTAATATTTTTTCGCGGTATACTTTTTGAACCGCCACGGGCAAAAATTGCGCCCAAAATATAGGGTTTCATATTTTTATAACCTTTTTAATTCTTGCTGACCGTTTAACAGCAATAACTGCCTCTACAATTCGTTGCCCTTCTCTACCGTTTACCAGCGGTTCTTCCTTCTTCAGAATACATTCAAAAAAATAGGCCAATTCATCTATAAAAGCCTGATTGTAATCCGGACTTGATAAACACATATCAACCCATATTTTTTCTTTTGCATTATAAAATCGCAGACAGCGCTCACTGTTAAAATCCCAAACAAGAGTCCCATCGCTGCCAATAATACGGCAGGAACGGTTTACCGCCCTATCCAGCATATCAAGATGAATATGGCCAAATGCCCCATTTTTAAAACGTAAATTAATTTCAGCGATATCTTCTACGTCAATGTCAAAATCACTGATTTTATCCACAATAGCGCTCACTTCAGTTATTTCTCCAACTAACCAACGCACATAATCTAATTCATGGCTTAGTTCAAATATTACGCCTCCGCCAAGTTCGCTTCTGGCGCTAACGTTAACTTTATAATCACTGCCCGGGCGCCAATCAGGCAGATAACGGCCAACAACAGAGTTAATTGACAGAACACAGCCAATCTTTCTTTCTTCAATAAACGCCTTAGCGATCATTAAAGGCTTGTAAAAACGCAAAACATACCCAACCATTAAAATAAGCTTACGCTGGCGGCATTCTTTTAAAAGAGGATCAATTTCTTTTACCGAAACTGAAAGTGGCTTTTCAATGAACAAATGTATATTTTCTTTCGCAAAACTTAAAGCTGTCTTAATATGAAATGGCGCGGGATTGGTTATAAAAACAGCGTTCGGTTCCCATCTTATGGCTTCCTGAGTGTTAAAAAAAACTTTGCTCGCCAGAGATTTTAAATCTCCTAAATCCGCATCTTTAGAGTGCTGCCGTAACACGGCAATCTCCATTTGAGGATCTATTAACTTTAGATTTTTTAAATGGCGCCGCCCTATACTGCCTAATCCGACAATGATAACTTTCATTGCTTCACCATTGGTCTACTATGATCTTTTCTATTATGGCTTTTTTGATAAACAATTTTCACTTTTTAGTTTTTGTAATATACCTTTATTGTAATCATTATAAAATAATTCAACCGACGTTTCAACTGTGGGAAGAGGAATATCCAGATTCTTCGCCAGTTTTTTTATGTTAAGCGATAGATTCTTTCCCCTCTTAGCAAAAAAAGGATAATCATCTATACTTATTGGTTTTATAAGGGCTTTATCTTTATAAAATGCCTCGGCAATAAGCATAGCAAACTCATATTTTGTTAAAGATGTTCCACTGGCAAGATTAAAAGTGCCTATTAAATCCTTATCAAGCATCATATCCATTATCCTAGCAAACTCCATCGTATATATTGAAGAAAATACCGCATCGTTAAAGCCATTAATACTACATTCTCTCTGTAAATTATATAATATCCATTCGGCAAAGCTATGTTTATCCTGAATATTCCAACCGAATATATTTGTCCTTGCTATAATATGGTTTCTATGCCCTCCCACGGCTCCTTCAGCCTCGTATTTGGTCAAGCCATAGTAATTGCATGGAGACACAGGGCCATCTTCGGTATAATTACCTTTTTTCCCGTCATAAACGGCATCTGTTGATATATAGACTAACTTGGTATCTTGATTATTACATGCTGAAACGATATTTTGTGTGCCCTCTACATTAACTCTTTTTGTCTCTTCTTTATTTTTCTCACAATAATCAATATCCGTTAAAGAAGCACAATGTAAAATTATATTAGGTTTATGTTCAGATAGAAACTCTTTAATTAATTGCTTATCGGTAATATCTACCTTATAAGAATTTACTCCGGGCATAATTACCTTATGAGAATTATACCAGCCCGTTATGGCGTATTTTTCCCGAAACACGTATGCCAAGTTATTTCCCAATAATCCACTTATTCCGGTTATTAAGAGTTTTCTCTTCATAATAAATAATGTACCCTCTAACCGCGCCCATCGCGAAAAATGGAAGCCCTAGACCTCCGAATAAAACAATAAATCCAAGCATAAATCCAAGCAATCCCAACCGATATCATAAATGGTATAATATATACTAACCATAGTTTCTTCCATATCTCGTGCGGGTTCATAAAACGAATATCCGCCTTATCAATAAACGTTCGTTGATAACAATGTTTGCAAACAATAAAAAGATTTCTCCGGTTCAAATCAATAAGGCAATCGGGATTTTCACCTCCGCACCTATGACAACGAATAACCAATAAATAAGCGTCACCATTTTTTTTAAGTTTTAGTATCTTTCCGTAAACCATACATCTCCGGCGGTATCCTTCGGAGTTAACCTTGATTAAAAGATACCTAAAAGCTATGGACGATAACGTCGTCATATTATAGACTTTATGTAATGGATTTTCATGAAATAATTTTCGGTTAATTAATTTTCCATCCGCAACAAGATTATTATAGAGTTCGCTGCCTGGATAAGGGATAATAAATCCATACCCTAAAGCAAGCTGTGGAAATTTTCTCGTAAAAGCAATAGTCTCATTAGCAGTCTTAAATGTTTCGGCCGGATCCCCAAAAATAAAATTCCCCTGGATGGTTATTTTATGTTTTAATGCCCCTTGAATAGCTTTCTCAATAAGCGCCGGTGTTATGCCTTTACGCATACTCTTTAACACTGTAAGGCTTCCGCTCTCAAATCCAAAACTGATCAGATGACACCCTGAATCTTTAATCAGCGCTAACGTTTCGCTGTCAACTGATGTCACGCGAGTCTGACACTCCCAAGGCAAACCAATCTCTTTAAGCGCTTTGCACCATTCAACCAATCGTTTCCTACTAGTAATAAACATTTCATCAAGCAATCCGATGTTATTAATATTATAAGTATCTATCAAATACTGAACCTCCTCGAGAAAATTTTTTAACGACCGTGTCCGATAATTTCCTCCTGTAATTCGAAAACAAAACGTACATTTTGAAACACAATCACGGCTTGAAAAAATATTAACTCCGCGAACTTTGTAGCCGTTTCCTCTGACTGAACATAAATATTGCGTATCCGGTGAGAAATGATCCAGATAATATCCGTATTCAAAACCCTCATAGTCCGACAAAGGTATTTCATCTAAATCTTCAATAAGCGGTGTTGGCTTAGTCCGGACAAATTCCCCTTTATCTTGAAAAGCGATCCCTGTCACCTGACGTAAATCCTTTTCGTTTTGAAGCGCAGAGAGAAGAATGTCCATTGTACGTTCGGCTTCACCAATCACTAAAAAATCAGGATTTAACTCACCACTGATAAACTGTGGATCCGCTGAAGCAATAGCCCCTCCCAAAACGACTTTTGCCTTCGGGTTTATACGTCTAACTGTATTGATAATTGCGCGTATCGGCGAAATATAAATAAACAATCCTCCGGTAGCTACCACATCAAAAGACCGCTCCTCAAGCATAGCCTGTAAACGGGATTCCGAATGATGATTCTGATTAAGACAATGCACTTCATACCCCTTATTTTTCAAATAAGCTGAAACCATCATTATACCCATTGAGATATAATAATAATCTTTTTTACCGTAATCGGGCATAACCAATAATATTCTCATCGCCTTCTTCCTAGATCAATATCCTTTATTTATAAAACTTTAAGTTATAGCTTAAGTTCCTGAAGCCTTACCATACTTAAAAAAACAACTCCATTGCGCATTAAGTTATCATATGTTCCCTGCTCAACAATCTTTCCGTGGCTCAAAACATAAATGATATCCGCGTGCCGTATAGTTGACAGGCGATGCGCAACAACAATAACGGTTATCTTTTTCGCCATCGCTTCAACTGCTTCTTGAATTAGAGTTTCAGAATAGCTGTCCAAAGAACTCGTAGCTTCATCCAGAATCAAAATCTGCGGTTTGCGTAAAAACGCGCGCGCCAGAGCTAATCGCTGAACTTGTCCGCCGGATAAACGTACTCCCCTGTCGCCAACAACCGTATCATATCCTTGAGGAAAACGTACGATAAACTCCTGCGCGTGAGCCAAACGGCAGGCTTTTTCAATTTCATCCTGAGTTGCCTGCGGATCACCCCAAAGCAAATTATCCCGGATACTCATATTAAATAAAGTACTCTCCTGAGGCACATATCCCAATTTCTTGCGATAAGAAAAAATATTATACTTGAACAGCGGCATTCCATCAACCAAAACCTCCCCTTGGTCAGGATCGTGAAACCCCAACAAAATATCAATAAGTGTTGATTTCCCCGCGCCTGATCCGCCAACAAAAGCCACCATCTTCCCTTTCGGAATAGTCAAATCAAAATCGCGCAAGATTAAGGGATGCCCCGGATAGCCAAAAGAGAGCTTTTTAATTCTAATGTCTTTCAAAAAATCAGTAAATAGAACATTCCCGGAAGGCTGGCGCATTTGACGGGCACGCAGACGTAAAGCCTTGATCTGCTCGTAGCTTGGAATAATACCGCTGATCAGATTCTTCTGTCCTATGATATTTCCCAAAGAAATAGTGACTTGGAATAACGCTAATAATAAGACTGCAACTTCTGACAAAGGAACGGCAAACCATTGAGAAGTCAACAATACAATACCCACCACCACTACCCCCAAAGGGCGATACCCTATAGGTATCGCGTAATTAAGGACGAGTAAACGGATACCGTACGCCTGATGAGTATCATAAATACGCCCAACATCCTCAACTACCTTTTTCTGGTTACAGTAACCCAACACTATCTTCGCAAAGCTTATGTTCTCAAAAATGAAACTGGTTAGCTTGTTTGCGGTTTCCATACTTTTGCGCCCTAACTTATAAGCCATCTTGCTAAAAAATATAGACACACTTGAAACCATAATGCCAAATAGAAAACACGCCAGTGTCACTTTCCATGATATATAAAACGGAACCGCTAAAAGTATAACAAGTTGGACAGCGCTGGCAAACATAACTCCCAATCCGCTAAAACCATTACCCAAGGTATTCATTTCTCTATAAAAAGTATTATAAAGAGTACCCTGTTCACTGCTGCTAAAAAAAATCCACTTAGCGTCAAAGAAATCCTTAAACGCTCCGGAGATAACATCTCGTATAATAATCATCCTGATACGAACACTATATCGATACCCCAACACCTGAAGCGCGGAACCAACAATAACAAAAAACATTAACATACAAACAAGAGACATCAATGACACCGAAAGCCCCAAAACATGCATCACACCCGTAACTTTAACAGTCATAGAGCTTAAGCCTTTCATATCCGGATGAAGAAAGATGTCAATAATAGGGCTCAGGCAAAAAAGAGAAAGTACCCCAAAAATGCTCATAGCCATATTGATCAATGTGCTGGCTATGCATAATCTCGGGTATTTTCTAAAAAGTTCTGTAATAAAATTAACGGCTTTCACAATAAAAGTTCCTTAGTCTGTTCCAGGAATTTTGATCCTACACGGGCATTAAACACCCGATTAAGATGATCCGGTTTAAAAAGTTTCCAAAACCTTCGCTGTAACTCTTCATATTCATCATTTGTCTTCCAGCAGCCGCGCATTCTTTCTTCCTTCTCAATAACAACATCAAAAATTTCTTCCGGAGTATTATCAACAACTTCAATCCCGGCTTTTTTATATTGTATAGCGCGCAAGTACCCTGCCACTTCGGAATCTAGCATCTCATGGAATGTAAGGAATCTTTTGTCTTGTATCAACCACAATTTTTTAAAGATATAGAAATAATTTGGCGACCAGGTAAAAGCAATTTTCATAGGAATCATGTTTAATACAACCTGCTGTTTCCTAAAAAATGTGGCAACCGCATCCATCCCGCAAGAAGTCCCGATATAAAAATTGCATCTTGAAATCAAATACATATCCGCGAAATCACTTTTCCAGGAACTTACAGCATAATCAATAACATGCGGATCTTTCCATAAAAAAGGTTTCTTAACTACTTTTCCCATACGAATCGCGTAATAGCCGCGTGCTGTAAGCTCCCTGATCGCCGGAACATAACTATCTATATCCACATCTCTGTGATTGTGATATGTCCAATCTTCTATCGCACTATGCGCATTCAGAAAAGAATTATCCCTGGCGTGAAAACAAACAATCGGGCTGCCCGCTGGAATACCCATTTTGCGCAATAATATCTCTCCCCGCTCATCCTCTTTGCCAGTAAAAGAAACCGGCGGGAGAGTATCATTGGTTAGTCCATAGATATCCCGATCTCGATGGGGAGGATTATAATTATGCGGTTCCCATCCGGAAATTTTTAGATTTGCCCAGGCAATCCAATAAACAAAATTATATAACGGGATCAACCTTTTCCACATCCTGATCATCTGCCGGTTGCATTTCCATGGACGATTAGAATAGAAAATATCCATTGCCTTTGAAGGATACATACCGGCCCTGCGTTCTGCCAAATAAACATCAATATTGCCTATTCCATGCCCAATTCTATCCGATACCGAAATAAGCCGTATCCAAATTACAGGACGCATAACCCTCATTAAGACAACAAAAGGCAGTGCCAACAAAAATACCGGAAGTTTAGCTAAAATAATAAATACCTTGCTTTTAAAAACAGTTTGTTTTTTTTGCATTTTCTATACCCTTAAATATCCCGGATTAGGAGAATTAATCCATTGTTTAACAAGATACATAAAATCCGTTTTCTTTAACGAGTAAGGATCATACACTTTTAGCCGAATTAAATTCATTATAGAGATATCATCGCGGCCGCAGCAATGCGAAGGCCCAAGGAACTTAAAATAATCATTAACTCCCGTGGCAATAAATTTCACATTGAGTTTTTGTAAAACAACATCATTGCGTATTTGCTCTAGAGAACGATAAACAAGAAAATTTACTATTGAATATACTATGGGTATTAACCCGCTCATACTCATTCCCGCCGCTATACCCACCGTTGCCTGCTCCATAATCCCGCAATTAATAATTCTGCCGGGGAATTCTTCTTTTAATTCATCAATGACGCCAAAACCCATGTCACACACAAGAAGATAATATCGTTTATCTTTACGGAAATATGGGACTATCGCGTTTAATACCTCTTTGCGGTAATTATACTCAACAGGCATAAGTTTTTCCTGATTTAATTTCTTCCGGGGACGGGATACGAAAATGAAATTTTGGCGCGTTTTCCATGCATTTAAGGCCATATCCCTTTATTGTTTTCGCGATAATTACCCGTGGATAAATTAAAGGGGCCTTATTTTTTGTATTTAATATTTTAACAAGTTCATTAACATCATGCCCATTACAAATAACCGGAGAAACTCCAAAACCTCGTAATCTTTTAATTTTATCGTTTATTTTTCTGTCAAGGACGTTAGTAATAAAATCCATGGCCTGCAGGCGGTTATCGTCAATAATAATCGTAAGGTTATTTATTTCATGCTTAACCGCGAATTGTATTGCTTCCCAAGTTGTCCCTTCCTGCATTTCCCCGTCACCAATAATACAGAAGGTATGATACCCCTTTTTTTGCAATTTCGCGCCAAACGCCTGTCCTACTGCCATTGGTAATCCATGGCCTAACGAACCACAACCTGCTTCAAAACCATATTCTAAACGGTATTCCATACATCCCAAGAGAGTACTATCTGAAGTATAAAAACGCTCCCATTCTTTTTTAGGTATTATACCCTTATCTGCAAGAATCGCGTAAAGCGCGTAGCAGCCATGCGCTTTGGAAAAAATAAGCTTATCTCTACCTTCCCACCGCGGATTATTAGTCCGGTAACGCATAACATTATAATAAAGGGCAGTGAGAATATCTACGCAGGAAAGAGACGGAGCAATATGGCCGGCTTTATTCTTAACAGCCCTGTCTATTACTTCATGCCTAATCTGTTCAGTTTTTTTCCTTAAAGCATTATTTGAAAGTTTCATCGGAGTAAAATATAATTTTCTATAATATTAAATAAAATTCACGTGTCCTGAAGGATGGCTTAATTCCCAAAGATACCTGTTTATTTCATCCATCCTGCAATTTACTCTGCATTTATCTGTATTTAAATTCCGCGCCGCCCAACACACAAGCGCATCGCGTTTCCTGCTTACCCAAATATGTTTAAAATTATTTTTATAAATATTCCCAAGGCAAAATTTATCTTTAGATAAATAAATACTACATGCCCAAACATTGCCTCCGGCATCAATATACGCCCAAAAAGGAAGCGCCAGACAATGTTTATAATCACGATGGGCCTCATCCCATTTTTGCATTGCGCGTATTCGGAACACAACATTAAAATTTTTAGTATTGAATTTTTTAAGATTTGAAGCTAAATCAAGATACCTGTTGTACTTAATATCCTTGAATTTATTTGTTTTGCTTAGGGGATGCTGAGAATAAGGCTTTACAACTAAATAATCCATTCCGATAGATTCAGCCTTCTTGGCTAATAATTCTATCTCATTGAAATTATCCGGCAAGAGAATTATCTGCATGCCAAGAACACAGCCGTATCTTTTATTTTTGCGTAATTTAGCGGCATAAGCCATATTCTCCATAACCCTATCCATATCTTCCGGCCTTGTGCGGTGAATTTTGGCGTAAGTTTCATTCTTAGCGGCATTAATACTTACCTTAATCCATGAAGTATGCGCTAATGTTTCTTTAGCTAAATTCTGGTTAAAAAGCACTCCATTAGTTGTCACCGCGGCATCAATACCTGATTTTTTAGTAGTAGAAATTATATCCGCGATATCTTTATGCAGGAAAGGTTCTCCTTCTCCGGCATACATAATACTTTTTACTCCAAGCCTGCCCATTTCCTTTAATCTTTGCTTAAAAATACCCGTATCTATAAACCGCGGCTGATATTCCATAAAGTCCAAAGCGCAGTAAACACAACGGTGATTACAAGAGCCCGCCGGAGAAACTTCCAAATAAATTGGATAAATCAATTTTTTGTTTAACCAATCGCTGATCCGCTCAGGATGATACATTAACTTATGGCTGTCTATTTTAAATTTATCCATTTTTATTTCTGCATTAAGATATCGGCAATATAATGACAAATGTATTGATGCCCTACTTCTACAAGCCCGTATTCGCTTGCCGGAACATAGAAATTACAAGTACCTTTAAACCTTAATGGATTATTTCTGCTAAAACCGGATAAGGTTATGACACTGGCTCCTTTTACCTTAGCCGCGGCTACTGCCTTAAGTATATTTTTGGATTTTCCGGAACTGCTAATACTAATCAATATATCTTTTTTACAGGCAAAAAATTCAATCGGCTTGGCAAAAACATAGTCATAGCCAAAATCATTACTGACACAAGTTAAAAGAGAACTGTCGCTAAAAGAAAACGCCTCAATCCCTATGTTTTTCCAAAAATCAATCGCCATATGGCTGGCAATAGCCGCGCTCCCTCCGTTTCCGATAAAGAAAACTTTCCCTCCTAATCCGGATTGTTTTCTAATGGCCAAACAAACCAATTCAATCCCTTGATAAAAATCCATGATTTTACCAGACTTATCTGTAACCTCAATTGAATTGATTAAATCAATGAATTTTTTGTGATAGTTTTTTATTTTATTTTTCATCTTCAGTCCTATTATTTTAGTTAATACTGACACCAATTTGGATTAAATCTCGTCGGATAAAATCCGTGTAATCATTTCTGTAATCTGTGTAATCAAGTTTCTGCCGGCTTTTTCAGCAAAAACTATTTTAAGAGCGCGTGGATGAACTCAAACAACTCGTATTTCTCAATCGGCCTTTTATTGCAAACTATCTGGACCGCCAAGGCGCCCACGGCATTTCCTATAAAAGAAACTAACTCCAAGGGCATCTTTCGGGCGATGCAGGGCGCGGTAAAAGCAAAAAACGCGTCTCCCGCGCCTACAGTGTCTATAACTTTTGAAGAAAAAATCGAAGTATGATTTGTCTGTCCCCTATTATTTATTCCGTATGAACCTTTTTTGCCTAGGGTTACAATAAGATTAGCCGCATGGATGGTTTTTATGATTTTCTTAGCCACAGATTCAATATCGGCAAATCTCTCCTGCGCTGCCCATCTTAACTCGGGTTCATCTATGCAAACATAAAGCGGCTTACGATATTTGGTAATCATGTTATATCCGGCATTAGCGGCATTTGTCTGGGTATTCACCGCGAATTTTACCCCGGAATCCTGAATTGCCGCGATTATCTTATTAGTAATAAACCCATGCCCAAAGTCGGAAATCAAAATTAAATCATAAGATTTTGCCGCGCCTTTCAAGTATTCGATTATCTCCGATTCAAGATCACCATTAATACAGGATTCGCCCAAGTAATTAACTTCAAAAAGTTTCTGATTCTGGTACTGGTTGATATACCTCTTTTTTACAACTGTACAGCCGTCTTTGCGGTAAAAAAACTTCGTAGTTACATTAGGTTTTAAGTTGGAGCGGATAAAATCCTCCCTTACGGGCTCGTTTCCCAATAAAGAAACTAAGTGGATGCCGCTTGATAATCCTGCCAGGTGGTTCGCAATGGCAAAAGCGCCTCCAGCAAAGACTTCATGAGTTATGTATTTATTGACAACTAAGGGCGCCTTAGCCGATTTGCCCATTGCCTCGCAATAATGATACTCATCAATTATCCCATCACCGATAAGCAGAATCTTTAATTTCTTTAAACTATTTATGTTTTCACTAATCTTCTTAAAACTGTATTTTTTGGAGAAGCGTTTCAGAAAGTTTTTAACCTCTTCGGGATAAATATCGAGGAAATTATTGATTATTTCCGATGAGCTTAAAGAAAACCCGTCGGTTTCATGAACCCTCACCTTACCAAAATAAAGCTCTTTTTTTTCTTCAAATATCTTATCGTTAATTTCATGGGCATAGTCCTTTATTGATTTACCCTTGGCAAAAATATCCGGCTTTATTCTCTTTACGCATTCAAAAGGCCTCTCATCGCTTACCACGCAAACATAATCAATCATTGAAAGGCTCGCTACATTCTCCGCCCTTAAATTTCCGGGGAAAATCGGCCTGCCTGGGCCCTTACGCACATCTTTATCTGTGATAACAGTAGCTATCAGTATATCTCCCTGCTCTTTAGCTGATTTAAGATGCTTGATTACTCCGGGATGAATTAAGTCAAAAATTCCGTGGCTCTGAACCACAACTTTTCCGGAAGCCTGCAGCGCTATGACTTTTTTAATTAAATCATCAAACAATAATATTTTTCTTTTGGGCAGGTTTTTCATTTTTATTTTTTATGGTAAATTATATTTACCCTATTACACCAAGAAAGCCCCAGTCTTGAGACTGGGAATGAATCCCAGCCCTTCAGGGCGAGGTGTAACAGGGTTTACTCCAATTCATAAGAATCGGAGTCTGCGCAAAATCCTTACGGATTTTACTTGAGATTATTATTAATTAAATCGGTTGAAGAAAATACTACCTCATGCGTAAACTTGATTTCAGCACCGATCTCCTGAATAACTTTTAATTCTTTCTGCAGTTTCCCTGTTTTATCTTTAAGCCCTTCAAATTCCTGCCCCTTAACATATATACAGGGCATTAATAATCTAAGAGTATCTTCTGCCGTAGGCCATTTATTTAGCGCTACATAATCAACGCATTCAAGGGCGGCGATTGATTCAGCTCGTAATTGTTGGTTAAATACCGGCCTTCCCTGCCCTTTATCAACATAAATATCCGGAGTAACCGTTACCACAAGGATATCCCCCATTTTCTTAGCGGCTTGAAAATATTTAATGTGGCCGGGGTGCATTAGGTCAAAACAACCATGGCAAAGGACGACCTTCTTTCCGGAAGCCTTCAGGCTTTTAATTTTATCTGCCAAACTATCAATCTCAAGAATTTTCATTAATCTTTTCCCAAAGCGCCGGAATAATGTCAACGTGGCGGCCTTTTATGTAAAAAGCGCGTCCTCCGTCAGCAATGGTCCTGATAAGCATTGTTTTCCACGGCCTGAAATAATAAGCCGGATTATGTTTATCCGGTTCTTTATTAAAATTAGCTGGTAAATTATAAAGATCGCAGACAACTGAAGAAAAATGCTTAATTTTTTTTCTTTTTTGATGAGCGGCATTTCTTGCCATACTCAAAGCTTTCAAGAAAACTTCAGGAGCCATCACGGCGCTGCCAAAATTCATTACAACCCCTTTTTCAAGATTTTCCACGATTTTAGCAAACAAAAGAAAATCATGGTAAGAAGCTGCTCCGGTTGCCGCGCCATCGCAATTAGGATGCTCATGGATAATATCGTAACCTATGCCGACGTGTACCGTTACCGGAACCTTTAAACGATAACCAGCTGATAGTAAACTAAATTCTTTATAAGGAAATTTACCCTCGTAAATAGCTTTACCGACTCCCTGGCCCATACCAAGCCCTTGTTTATAACTTCTATTTATTATGTTATTAATCTCTCCCGTTTCTTTCCATAACCCAAATTGGCCTTTTTTGATATATTTAGCTACACTCTCAGTAGTCGCTCCAATAAGGGCTAATTCATAATCATGGATGACCCCCGCTCCATTCATAGCCAAACAGGAAATATATCCTCTCTCCATCAAATCTATGATATATCGCTGAACCCCGGACCTGATAACGTGCCCTCCTATCATCCATATGACAGAAGCTTTCTTCTTTTTGGCCCTGATTATCCGCCTGCTAATTTCATTCAGGCCGCCGATTGGCTTAAAGTTTAAGTTAAAATCCAGCGGCGTAATTATTGAAATATCTAAATCATTCTTTCTAAACGATAAGGATTTTAATTTTAATACCTTGCGATCAAATAACTGGGATTTTTTCATAAGCGGCTGCCAAGCGTATTTCTCATCTTTACTCCGGCAAATCATCCATTGACCAGCGGGAATCTTCAATAGCATAGTCGTCAGATATCTGCTCTACTAATTTTTTAAGCTCCTGCACGGAAAGCCAGACATCGTTATCTCCGGAAGTATACCTAAATCCCTCAAGGCACAACTGGCCTTTATCTTTAGTCAATTCAGTGCGCAGGCAGGCATCGGACTGGACTACAAAACAGTCTTTGAACATTACTGCGTTGCGCGCTTCATCTTCGCTAATAAGGGTTTCGTGAATTTTTTCTCCCGGGCGGATACCGACAACCTCAAGCTTGCATTTAGGCCCAACAGCCTTAGCAAGATCAATAATCTTCATAGACGGAATGCGCGGTACAAATATCTCGCCGCCTTTCATCCGCTTTAACGATTCCAAAACAAAATAAGCCGCCTGATCAAGCATTATCCAAAAACGCGTCATCTGCTCATCTGTAATAGGTAAAACGCCTGTCTTTAAACGCTCTTTAAAAAACGGAATAACCGAACCGCGGCTGCCCAAAACATTGCCATAACGTACAACCGCGAAGCGCGTTTCATTTCCCTCCGCCGAAAAACCAGCGGCTGTAAACAACTTATCAGAACACAACTTAGTCGCACCATACAGATTAATCGGATTACAAGCCTTATCAGTAGACAAAGCCACAACATTCTTAACTTTGCAATGGATTGCCGCGTCAATAATATTCATAGCTCCTAAAACATTGGTTTTAATATATTCTTCAGGGTTACGTTCCGCGGCCGGAACTTGTTTTAAGGCGGCCGCGTGAATAATATAATCAACACCTTTAAACACGCTGATCAACCGGTCTTTATCGCGCACATCCCCTAAAACATACTGAATAAATGGATATTTATGCGGGCTCCACTTCTGGGCCATCTCAAATTGTTTCAGCTCATCGCGGCTGAAAATAATAAGCCGTTTCGGCTTATACCGCGCAATCACAATCTGGAGCATTTTTTTGCCAAATGACCCTGTCCCGCCGGTTATCAAAATAGTTTTGTTGTTAAGCATAATAATTTAGTTTTTTAAAAATAACCCCTTTGCTAATTCATGAATTAAATCAACCTTATTTTTAGCGGCAATTTTATTATAAACATTCTCCTGGCAAATAAGTATAGTCCCATCTATCGCATGGCATGGCAAATCTTTAATCCGCTCGACAGAACAATCTTTAAAACAAAATTCTCGCAGTTCCATTTCAACTAAAGAAGCCAAATCAGAGCCGCCAAGGATAAAAAACTTCCGTTCGCCTTTCGCGTATATCTCTTTAAACAAAATCTTAAAATGTTCTTTAATCAGGCCGATTGAGTTAATTGTCTTTACGGTATACTTAATTGACTTCTGCATTTTCTCTTTAAACCCTTTAGCGGTCAGGATATACTTAAATTTTTTTTGATTTAACTGACGGATGCGGATATACCCTTTAGCGATAAGCCGCCGGATAAGTATGTTGGTCATGCCTAAGGAAAGATTCATATGATGGGATAAATCACGCTGGTTAGAGGCAATTTCTGAACCAATAATATTAACAAGCTCAAAATCTCTTTCATTAAGCATAAAATTCCTTTTTTTATGATGTTCAATATATGAACATATAATATTTCAAAATACTCCACTTGTCAAGTATTAGTCGTAAAAAATCACACGGAGGAAATTTATGGTAGCCGCAAGCTTTAGCTTGCGTTTTACTACGCAGGCTAAAGCCTGCGACTACCAGAATTAGCTTAAGTTTACACCTATGCCCAATAACTGGCTGATTACAAAATCTATCCGTGCGCTCAAAAATACCTTAAAGTTTTTTCTTTTACATGGCGTGATATTGCTAAAGAAGCGGTAAGCCCGGGTGATTCAATTCCAATCAAATTAATAAACCCGGGGAAACCTTTATCAGCTTCGTCAGAAATAACAAAATCCCTAAAATCTCCTCCCTGTTCTTGAAGTTTAGGGCGTATACCGGATGTATCCGCGGAAAGATCTTCTTCGGAAATAAAGGGTATAAACCTACGCGCTGAATCATAAAATTTTAGACGGCACAAAGGATCAACGGAATAATCCTGAACGCGTCCTTTTAAATATTCATCATCCGGACCCAAACGCACGCCACCTGCCATATCAACGCTAACATGCACCCCCAACCCTCCACTGGCTGGCTTAGGCACAGGATAGACTAACATTTTCAATAATCGGGCCTTAGCGCTGTTTAAACGAAAATACTGCCCCTTACAATAATGAATTTTATATTGATATTTCTCCGAATCAAAACCCGCTTTCTCTGCCACAATATCCGCATCAAGGCCAGCAGAATTAATAACAATTTTTGCGTTTAAATTAAGTTCATCAGTCCCATTCTTAACAATTACTCTATAGCCATCATGTTCTTTCATAGCTTGTAAAAATTCAGAGTTATAAGCGATCATTACTCCTCGTTCTTGCGCCAAAGCAACTATAGAAGAAATAAATTTATGTGAATCTATAATGCCTGTTTCTGGAGAATAAACCGCGGCAATCCCGCAAACACGCGGTTCAAAACTTTTTATTTCTTTTTTGCTTATAAAACGCAGCCCTTCAACGTTATTTATCCTGCCAAGTTTAAATAAATTTTCAAGGGAAGAAATCTCTTCGGAATCAACAGCAACGATAATTTTACCTGTTTTTTTATACGGGATATTATTTTTAGCGCAAAAATCATACAGAAGGCGCCTTCCCTTAACACAAAATTCAGCCTTTAGAGAACCCGCGGGATAATACATCCCTCCATGTATAACCTCACTGTTGCGTGAACTCGTTTCTTGTCCAAACGAGTTGTGCCTCTCGAGAACTAAAACAGACCGATTATTCTCTGATAAATCATTTGCTATAGCAAGACCAACAACGCCCGCGCCAATTATTATACAATCAAATTTTTCCATTTTGGCTTGCAATATACCATTTAATTGTCTTTTTAAGCCCTTCTTCCAAACTCGTCTCTGCTTTAAAACTAAATTCTATTTCCGCTCTTTTAGTATCAAGGCACCTTCTTGGCTGGCCGTCGGGCTTAGTTTTATCCAAAACAATTTTGCCTTTAAAACCCGTTAAACGGACAATTAACGCGGCTAAGTCCTTAATGGATATTTCAAAACCCGTACCGATATTCACCGGATCTTTATCATTATATTTTTCCGTGGCAAGAATTATTGCCCTGGCACAATCATCTGCATACAGAAATTCACGTGTGGGATTACCAGTACCCCAAACCACAATCTCTTTTTTTCTCTTTTTAACCGCGTCAATACATTTTTTTATTAACGCAGGGATAACATGCGAAGAATCAGGATCAAAATTATCTCCTGGGCCATAAAGATTAACCGGTAAAAGAAAAATACTATTAAAACCATATTGCTGGCGGTATGCCTGTGACTGCACTAAAAGCATTTTTTTAGCCAAACCATACGGAGCATTAGTCTCTTCAGGGTAGCCATTCCACAAAGCTTCTTCTTTAAAAGAAATCGGGGTGAATTTAGGATAACAGCATATAGTTCCAAGAGCGACAAATTTCTCTATGCCAGCCAGCCTGCCTACTTCTATCATCTGAACGCCCATCATTAGGTTGTCATAAAAAAATTTCCCCTGATTATCGCGGTTAGCGCCAATTCCCCCTACTTTAGCCGCTATATGAATAACTATTTCTGGCTTTGCGTCGGAATAAAGCTGTTTAACCGCGCTCATATTAACTAAATCATAATCTTTACTGCGCGGGACAAAGATATGTGAACAACCAGATTTTAAAAGTCTGTTTACGACAAATATTCCAAGAAACCCCGCTCCACCGGTAACAAGAATCCTTTTATTTTTTAAGTTAATCATTTTTTTGTCACGATCCTTTCTAACAACAGGCAGGCAAAATTATAATTAGAAGCTATTTACTATACTCATGATTTGTATAGTCTAACCCCGCGTCTTTACAATATTGTATTCCCTTGCCTGACGGTATAATCCCTGCAGACTTTAAATCATAATCAACCATAATTTGAACGAGAGTATTAAAATTAATCTTCGGCTGCCACTTAAGATACTGTTTTGCTTTTGATATATCCGCGCGTAAATGATTTACTTCGTTAGGACGGAAATATCGCGGGTCTATTACAATTAACGCATTACCTATTGCTAATCTTTTATTTATCTTCGTTACCTGTTTGTCTAAATGTTTTATAAAGCCTTTTTCTTTTACCCCTCTGCCTTCCCAAACTAATGTTATCCCCGCGTATTTAAAAGATTGTTCAACAAATTCTTTTACTGAATGGCTTTCTCCTGTGCCTATGACATAATCATCAGGCTTGTCCTGCTGCAACATCAGCCACATCATCTGTGCGTATTCCGGAGCAAAACCCCAATCCCTCTTAGCCTCAAGATTCCCCAGATAAAGCTTATCCTGCTTACCAACTATAATATCAGCCACTGCACGAGTAATCTTTCTGCTGACAAATGTTTCTCCACGCCTTGGAGAATTATGCACATGAATTTTTCCAATACCACAATGGAATTCTCCGGAAGTTGTCTCTAAATCATAAAACCATCCCTGATAATTTGGCATCTCAATAATCTTTTTTATTTCAAGAGGGTTCTTGTGAAGATGATGTTCCGGACAAGCAAAGCCACCGCATTGAATTTTTCGTATAAAAGTTCTTGAAATACCCGTCAAGCGGGACATTTCCCGCTGAGATGCCCCTTCCAACACCAATTCCTTTACCGTATATTCTTTTGAAACATTATCCACAGTAGATAATAAATTCAACGAATAAAAAATTCGGCCGTCTTCTTTGGTTTCAACAGTTAAATTAATACTCTGTTTTGTGGTTTTTTCAATAAGATACCATAATCCCATAGCTAAGGTTGCCGAATTGGTCTTGAAATTTTTGAACTCATATATACATAGATTACTTTTTAGGCCATCTGTTGCATTATATCCTCGCAGAAAAGCAAGCATTACAGGCAGTTGTGAATTAAGGATTCTTTTTGGGACACGTTTAGTCCTGTCTTTATTATAAATATCTATATTTCTTAGCCATTCATTAAATCCATTAAGGCGAAGCTGTCCAACTATCTTATCCGGATTAAACCCCGATCGTGTTGGATAATATTTCGTATATCCTCCTGTAACTACCGACCACAAATAATCAAAACGTTTTCTTATTTGAGGAGATGAATTAGTGAATTTTCCATGTATGCCAATCCCTTTTTTTTCACAAGTAAACGTCCCATCGCCTACCATCATACCCAAAAGTTCCGCTTCTTTTTCGGTAACCAGCGGCATAATAAAAGAATCCGCATTACTTTCAGGCAAATCAATAGTTTCCAAACAATCACCTATAGCCATATTCCCCACTTCTTTTTCAATATTGCCGCACATAAATCCAACATGGCTCGATGTAGCCATAAATGCTCCAGAACGCGAATTTATAAATTTTGGGTTCTTATTATTTTTCTTAACATCATGAGGATATGCCGAAGCATATTTTACGTCAACCCACCCGCCTTTTCCCCACACAAAAATACCAGAGACCTCGCGCGACTGATATTGCTTTATGGATTCGTCAAAAGGAACAATTTCAGCAAGCGGCTTAATATCAAAACACTCTTCCCCTATTTTTTTACAAAACATTGGCATAAATGAAACCACTGTTTCGTGATTGAAAAGCACTCCGTTTGAGGCGAATATACCATACCCATCGCGGTAATTTTTTGTAAGCCAATATGAATAAAGCTTGGCGCAGGCATAAGGGCTTTGCGGCTGGAATTGAGTAGTTTCTGACTGCGGAGGAAGCGCTGAACCAAAAAGTTCACTGGATGAAGCCTGATAAAACTTAATTTTCCTGCCGCTGCGGCGGATTGCCTCTAAAATACGTGTTGTGCCTAAAGCAGTAATATTTCCCGTGTATTCGGGGATATCAAAACTAACCCGTACATGGCTCTGAGCTGCCAAATGGTAAATTTCATCCGGCTTTATATTAAATACAATATTATTAATTTGTTCGGCATCAGAAATATCGCCATAATGCAAGAATAACTTGGCCCCTTTAGAATGCGGATCCATATAAATATGATTAATTCTCCCTGTATTAAACGTGCTTGCCCGCCTTATAATACCATGCACTTCATATCCTTTTGAAAGAAGCAATTCTGCTAAATATGAGCCATCCTGTCCGGTGATCCCTGTAATAAGCGCTTTTTTCTTTTTCATGTTTTTATATGCCCATTTTAGTTTTGCCTTCTATACTTAAAATAAAAAAATACTATTATTATTAACGTAACCAAAGTAACGCTGTTAGCTGTTATGATAATAAAATTTTTAAGATATATGCCGTAAACTAACCACAGAAATACCCCTGTAGAAAGCTGAATTATTGTAATTAAGCTGATATCACCCGCAGACTTGCTATTTTTAATCTTAATAATCTGCGGAATAAAAGAAAACATCGTTAAGAATGCCGCTGTTGAACCGATTACATGCCAAAACATAAATCAAATCCCTTTATTTTAATTTAAGAATAACTTACTTAATTTTTTTTCATTATTTTTAATCCAATCAAAAATTCCAGATAAAATTTCTAACGGTGCCTTTTTGGGCGCCCAGCCTAAATCAGCTAAAACTCTGTTATTATCAGTTAAATAAATATTTATATCCCCTTGCCGCGTGTTTTTATCTTCTGTTATATTAACATGATTTCCGCTTATCTTTTCACAAAGAGCGGTGGTTTCAAGCAAAGAGAGGCTTATATCCAGGCCGCCTCCTACATTATAAATTTTCCCGTTAATTCTCTCTAAACATTCTACCTGTAAATCAATCAACGTAAAAAAATCTTCTATATCCAAAAGATCCCGTACTTGTTTACCCTTGCCGCCAAAACCGATATATTTTAATTCTTTTTTAAAATAATGCGCCAGCATCCAATAAGTAAAAACTCCTTGATCGGATTTGCCAAACTGCCCAGGGCCGGCAATTACTCCGCAGCGGTTTATTATACCTTTAATACCATACATAGTTAAATATTCTCGTAATATTATTTCTGAACAAAGTTTTGTCGCGCTATAAAGAGTTTTTGCCCCATCAGTAGTAAAATTAATATCTATACCTTTATTTGACCAACCGCTAATAATTTGATTATCCTGCCATTCAAACCTCGTATCCAACTCAACAGTTTTTATATTATTAATAGTTTCATACGGGTATACACGGCTAGTCGATAAAAAAACCACATCCGCTTTATCTTTCCGCGCTAATTCCAAACAATTTATAGTACCTATAAGGTTAGTATTAATAATATACGCTGGATTATCTCCAAAACCAGCGAGTACTGAAGGCTCCGCGGAACAATCTATTAATAATTCAATTTTTGTATCTAGAACTAAATCTTCAGGATTACGGATATCCCCGTGGACAAAACGGATATTATTTTCTTTTAGGCGGCTGATATTGATCTCACTTCCCCGTCTTTTTAAATTATCCAGCGCGATAACTTCTAATTTGGGATACTTGCGTTTAAAAGAAACTGCTAAATTAGCGCCAATAAATCCCGCTCCGCCGGTAATCAGTATAGAATTATATTTCATTTATAGCTATTAAAATTTTTATACTATTTCTTTCTGCGTTTGATAAATCTGCCTTACCATGTCTTCTATATTGTATTTATATTCCCATCCCGGATAATGGGATTTAAATTTTGAAACATCGCTTATCCACCAAGTATGGTCTCCTATCCTGTTTTTATCGAAATATTCATAACTCATTTTTTCTCCGGAAATCTTCTCGCACATATCTATCGCTTCCAAAACAGAGATATTAGAAAACCTGCTGCCGCCCATATTATAGACTTCGCCCGCGCGGGGATTTTTAAAAAAATGATAAAAAGCGTTTACCAAATCGTAAGAATGGATATTATCCCTAACTTGTTTTCCTTTATAGCCGAATATAGTATATTTTCTTTTAGTAATACAGCATTTAACCAAATATGACAAGAATCCATGCAATTCTGCTCCTGAATGAGCGGGCCCGGTAAGGCAGCCTCCTCTAAATACAGCTGTTTTTAACCCGAAATACCTGCCATATTCCTGCGTCAATACGTCCGCGCTGACTTTAGAAGCCCCAAATAAACTATGCAGGCAATTATCAATGCTCATTGACTCATCTATACCCTTGTAATATTGATGGCTTTTAGGCAATTCATATCTTTTATCCAATTCAATAAAGGGCAAAGAATTAGGCCAGTCTCCATAAACTTTATTTGTGGATGTGAAAATGAAGACTGCCTTAGGGCAATACTTTCTAAACGCTTCGAGCAAAACCATCGTCCCTAACGCGTTAACTCCAAAATCCAGTATTGGATCTTTTGCCGCCCAGTCATGCGAAGGCTGCGCCGCTGTATGAACAATCAGGTTTATGCCCTTGCCATATTGCTTAAACAAACGGTTTATTTTGGTTTGATTGCGGATATCTATGGCATTGTGCCTGTATTTTTGATATTTTTTCTCCAGGCGTTTTTTATTCCAAAGTATACTTCCGTCTTTGCCAAAAAACCTCTTTCGCATATTATTATCAATTCCTATGACATCAAAGCCTTTTTCAGAAAAAAAGCTTACCGTTTCAGAACCGATTAATCCACAAGACCCTGTAACTATTACGTTAGACATTATTCTCCTGATTTCAAAAAATTTATGGTAGCCGCAAGCTTTAGCTTGCGTTTTATAACGCAGGCTGAAGCCTGCGGCTACCTTTTACCCAACATCCACTGCTTATTTTTAAGGTACCAGTCAACCGTCCGCTTTAATCCCTGCGCGAAATCTATTTCCGGGCGCCATTTTATTATACTATTAACCTTGCTGGAATCAAGGCTGTATCTTAAGTCATGCCCGGGCCGGTCTTTCACAAAACTAATCATACTTTCATCAGCCTTAAGGATAAACAAAAGACTCTTTATTACCTCTATATTTTTCTTTTCCGCGCTGCTGCCAAGATTATAAATCTCGCCTGTTTTGCCGGCTTTCATAATCTTATAAATCCCTCTGGCGCAATCATCAACAAATAACCATTCCCGGACATTAAGGCCCTTAGCGTATACCGGAACCTTCTGCTTTTTAATTACTTTTAATATTGCCAAAGGAATAAGTTTTTCAGGGTACTGCCATGGCCCATAATTATTTGAAGGCCTGATAATTACCGCGGGGAAATTATAAGTACGGGCATAAGACTTAATTAATAACTCAGCAGACGCCTTTGAAGCCGAATATGGGCTGTTCGGCTTTAATTGTGAAGATTCTCTAAATTTACCTTTAAGGATATCCCCATAAACTTCATCCGTAGAAATCTGGATAAAACGCTGTACCCTAAATTTTAGGCAGGCGTCTAATAAAACCATTACTCCTTTTACATTAGTATCAATAAAAGGCATCGGGGACTGTATACTTCTGTCAACGTGGGTTTCCGCGGCAAAATTTATTACTATTTGCGGCTGTTCTTTACTTAAAACCAATTCAACCTGTTTTTTATCACAAATATCGGTTTTATAGAATTTATACCTGCCTTTAACCTCTTGGAGCCTCTTTAAATCTCCAGCGTAAGTAATTTTATCCACAACAATTACTTCGCAGTTATTTCTTAAAGCAAGCTTTACAAAAGCACTGCCAATAAAACCCGCCCCGCCGGTAATTAGTACTTTAAGTAATTTTTTACGCATTCGTCTAAAACCTCATTAATAGGTCGTATTTTAAAACCGCTGCGTTCTAATTTCTCAGTAGATAAAACAAGATTAGTCCGAACCAAACCTAACTTCTTATAATCTATAATTTCATACTGAAACTCAGGCTTATATTTTTTATAAACCTCCATAAGTTCCGGATACCTTAAAGCGCCTTTGTTTACCACATTATAAATACCTCTACAATCGCTATCTAGAAAATGCTTAATCGCTTCAATAAAATCCGGTATATACGTCAAAGAATTTGGGATATCAATGACTTTTTTATACTTGATTAATTTATCCAATATATTTTTTGGATGCGGCCGGCTATCTAACGGTATTCTGATACGTAAAATTAAAACAGGGTATTTAGAAGATAATGTTTCCAAGGCCCTTTCAGAGTAAATTTTTGAACGGCTGTAAAATAGGCCAAAAAAATCCGGAATTTTATCTTCTGTAATAGGCTGCTGGGAATAGTCATAATGGTAAATACAGCCGCTGCTGAGATGAATTAACCGGCAATTATTACGGATAGCCGCTTCAGCAATCATTAAAGGGACAAAACTATTTGAAGTCAAAGTTTTTTCTTTCTCCAATTCACATTCGTCAACATTACGCCCGGTATAACCAATACAGTTAATAACCGCCTTTGGGCTGTATCTTTTTATTTCTTCGTCGGCATCCCTAAATGTGAATATTTTCTTATCGGATATTTTGCATCCTAAAAATTCCTGCAGCCTGCTGCCGATAAAACCTTTACCTAAAATTAAGACTCTCTCTTTATCCATTTTTTTATAATTAAGTTATGTCATTAAACTTTTTAAATATAACCCGTAATTCTTAGGTAGTCCCCGCGCTAATTTTTCCAGCTGAGGCGCGGTTATATATTTCATTCTATAAGCAATTTCTTCAATACAGCCTATTTTCAAGCCTTGGCGTTCTTCTATTGTTTTTATGTAAATTGAAGCCTCTATTAACGATTCACAAGTCCCCATATCAAGCCAGGCATACCCTCTGCCCAGCAACTGCGCGTTTAATTTTCCCTGTTCTAAATAATAATTATTAACCGCCGTTATCTCCAATTCTCCCCTTTTGGAAGGCTTAAGGTTTTTCGCGATTTCAACAACATCATTATCGTAAAAATAAATACCGGTAACCGCCCAATTAGTTTTAGGGTTTTTAGGCTTTTCAATAATAGATTGAACCCTGCCATCATTATCAATATCAAGTACCCCATACCTCTGAGGGTCTCGGACATAATAACCTAAAATATTAGCGCCGGACTTAACTTTTGACAATTTGGATAAAACCTCAGTAAAATTATGCCCGTAAAATATATTATCTCCTAAAATCAAGCAAACTTTATCCCTTGCGATAAAATTTTGGGCGATAATAAAACTTTCTGCTATACCTTTTGGTTCAGACTGACAGGCATAAGATATATTTATACCCAAAAAAGATCCATCGCCTAATAAATTTTTAAACTGAGGCAGAGACTCAGAAGTAGAAATAATCAATATATCTCTGATACCGGCAAGCATTAAGGTTGACAATGGATAATAGACCATTGGCTTGTCATAAACCGGAAGCAGTTGTTTACAAACCGCCTTTGTTACCGGATACAACCTGCTTCCCCTGCCGCCAGCTAAAATTATGCCTTTCATACTACTCCTCACCCTGAGAGACTATGCCAAATAGACTTTTCTTAGTGTCATTGCGGGCGAAGCCGAAGCAATCTTATTTATC
Organism: Candidatus Omnitrophota bacterium; assembly: GCA_043813255.1. GTDB lineage: Bacteria > Omnitrophota > Gorgyraeia > Gygaellales > Profunditerraquicolaceae > JBDRLG01. The sequence goes on along the minus strand of JBDRLG010000063.1, from coordinate 4,142 downwards.
TCTTCCGACGAATACTAAGATTGCCGCAGTGGCTTCGCTCCTTCGCAATGACAAAAAAAGAAAATTGCGGCACAGTCTGAATGACACTCGTCAAAACGGTATTCGCACCCCTGCCTCAACACTTTGTTTTTTCGCGTCACCACCCAGCCTTAAAAAAAGCTCCCCGTCTAATTTTTTCAAAAAAGAATGCGTTAATACTAAATTCATTCCGATTGGATTTCTCATCCCTTTTTTAAGCGCGAGGACAACCTTATCTTTTTTATTTAAAGCCAAACTGGTATTAAAACCTATGCTGTATTTTTTATTTGTGCCATAATCCATATCAAAATAAAAATTTAAATTAGCCCCAAACTTCCAGGCTCCATAAAGAGAAATAATTCTATAATTAGTTTTCTTGTTATTTTTCAATCCTATGCCCAGCCTGTATTTAATAACCCCATCCCGCGGGTATAAATTCGCGCTTTCAGCCTGAACACGAAAGTCAAAATCTGTCTTAGTGCTTCTGCAAAGTATATAACTAAGCCTATCAGAGCTATTAATATCCCAATGCCCTTTAAATATTAATATATGATAAAACTTCTTTTTGGTTTTTAGCTCGGTTTTTTCATACCGGTATTCTATCTGCTGATTTTTATTAACCTGCCATGCGCCTGAAAAAATAAGTTGATGATCAGAAATCTTTTTACGCACGGTAAAAACCAGCCTGTTAAACTCATCTGCCTGCCAACTGCCGGTTAATTTAATCAAATTTGCCGATAATAATCCCCGCTTATCAATGCTCTTTACTTCAAACACAAGGCTGTCTTTATCTAGAGAAATGATTTTTCCCTTAAGAACCAAACGATCCTGCCGGTTCTGAGAAGTTGTTTCTTTTAAATTAAATACTAAATCGTAATTTGGGCTGAGAGAAAAATTTCCTGTCCAATTTATTTTTGAAGGCAAACCATGCTCTCTTTTAAACACAGCAGGTTCATTTAACCAATAGAAAAGCCGGTTATCTTTATCTACAGCAAAACGCCCTTTAACAGGAAGAATCTTTCCTTTACGTTTAATTACAAGCCTATTTTGCTGATCTATGGAGTATCTATCTTTTGAATTCACTTCTGCATTATCCTTTTAATCTTCCCTCCTCCTTGTGGAGACTGTGTCAAATAGGAGTGTCATTCCCGCGAAAGCGGGAATCTCCGACGATGATTTTTAGATCCCCGATTAAAACATTCGGGGATGACAAAATAGTCTCGTCGATGACAATTTCATTTAACCCAGTCTCTGTGTGGAGGGCTAGGGAGGGGGTATGATAAATTAATTTTTACCCTCTAACTAATTTCAAAAACCGCCTTTTGCCGACTTTCAAAACAGCTTCTTTCTCTATAACTATTTCTTCATCTTTCAATATTTTATCATCAAGGACAACCGCGTCTTGTTGAATCAACCTGCGGGCTTCATTTTTACTTTTTACCAAACCCGATTGTATCATTAGTTCTATAACATTCGCATTGCCAGATTTCAACACGGCTACCGGCATATCCTGAGGAAGTTCTTTTGAGCTAAATACCCGCTCAAATTCCAAACGCGCGTTTTGGGCGGCTTCTTTAGAATGGTAATGCAAAGTGATTATTTCAGCTAGTTTCAACTTTGCTTCTTTAGGATGCATACTTCTTATCGGGCCAAGTTCTTCATTGGTTAACAGCGTATAATATTTGATCATTAAATCATCAGAAACCGACATAATCTTGCCAAATATCTGCGAAGCATCTTCATTTATCCCGATATAATTACCGTAAGACTTGCTCATTTTCTGCACGCCATCTGTGCCCTCTAACAAAGGCATAGTTATAACCACTTGAGGAAATTGGCCAAAATCCTTTTGCATATCTCTGCCAATCAAAAGATTAAAAATCTGATCTGTCCCCCCCAATTCTATATCAGCTTCTAATTGCACGGAATCATAACCTTGTAAAAGAGGATACATAAATTCCAGCATAGAAATATCTTCATTCTTCTGCAGCCTTTTTTTGAAATCCGCTCTTGCAGTCATCTGAGCAACTGTAGCATGAGATGTAATTTTAAGCATTTCCAAAATCGGCATCTTTTCAAACCAACTGCTATTAAAAACTACCTCTAATTTATTCATATCCAAAATTTTAGAAACTTGTTTTTTATAAGTCTCGGCGTTTTTAGAGACTTCCTCGGGAGTTAATTGTTTCCTTATTTCAGACCTTCCGCTGGGGTCTCCAATCCTGCCGGTAAAATCGCCAATTAAAAAATATACTTTATGCCCTAAATCCTGAAACTGGCGTAATTTTCTCAATAAAACAGTATGCCCCAAATGAAGATCCGGAGCAGTTGGATCAAAGCCAGCTTTTATTTTAAGAGGCTTATTGTTAGCAATACTATATTCCAACTTTTTCTTAAGCTCTTCTTCCGAGACGATTTCAACCGCGCCGCGTTTAATAATTTCTAACTGATTTTGTATATTTTCCATATTTTTTATTAGGGTATAGCGTGTAACGTATAGCGGATAGTTTGAATTTTTTTGTTTCGTTTCTCCTATATGCTACACGCTATACGCTAAACGCTATTCTATATTCTCGAACTCAACCCGATTTTAGCTTGTTCCACATCTACTTTCATTACCTTAACCTGTACTTTATCTCCCTGCTTTAAGAGGGCTGTTTTTTCTTTATCAATTTCACTGGCATAAACCAACCCTTCCAATTCATCGGTAATTTTTACAAATATCCCAAAATCCGTTATATTCACAACTTCTGCCTCAATAACAGTATCCAAAGGGTATTTTTCAGCGATTTCCGTCCATGGATTGATTTGAAGCTGTTTCAACCCTAAAGAAATGCGCCTATTCTGCGCGTCTACAGAAAGAACAGACACATCTACTTTCTGGCCTTTCTTTAAAAGGTCTTGCGGATGAGCTATTCTCTTTGTCCAAGACATATCAGAAATATGAATCATCCCCTCAAGGCTTCCATCAAGCTCTACAAAAGCTCCATAATCTGTAAAACCCCTAACCTTTCCCTGAATCTTACTGCCAACAGGATATTTTGATTCCGCGTCCAGCCAAGGATTCTGTTCCAGTTGTTTAAGGCTTAATGAAATCCTGCGGGTTTCTTTATCAACACTCAAAACCTGAGTCTCCAGCATATCACCTACCGCGAACATCTCACCGGGATTACTGACTCTTTTTGTCCAGGATATCTCTGAAATATGCACCAACCCTTCAATGCCTTTTTCAAGCTCAACAAAAACTCCATAAGGCAGTATATTTACAACCTTACCCTTAACTTTAGCGCCTATCTGATACTTAGATTCAACATCCTGCCAAGGATCAGGTAACCTTTGCTTTAACCCAAGAGATACCTTACTGGCATCTTTATCCAAATTAAGAACCACAATCTCAATCTTATCCCCCATAGCGACTATTTCAGAAGGATGGCTGATTTTTGACCACGACATATCTGTAATATGCAGCAGCCCATCTACTCCGCCTAAATCAATAAAAGCTCCGAAATCAGTTATCGCTTTTACTGTTCCTGAATAAATCCCTCCCTGCTTTAATTCCATCCACATTCTTTCTTTAGCAAATTCTTTTTCCTTATGGATTGCTTCGCGGCGTGAAAGAATTATGCTGTGCCTAAAATTATTCACCTTAACAATTTTAAACTTAAACATTTTGTTAAGAATATCCTTATCCGCTACTCCTTTAAAAGCGGACAAAGAAGCTGGCAGGAAACCTTCTATTCCGGAGACATCAACTAAAAATCCGCCTTTTACTTTCTTTACAGGCCTGCCGTCAATTAAATCTCCATCATTATGGTTTTTAACTATCTTGTCCCAGCCTTTAATACGCATTGCCCTTTCGCGGGAAAGAGTAATTATCCCTGCTTCATTTTCAATGGATTCTATGAGAAAATCTATTTCTTTGCCTACTTCTAAATCTTCTTTGCTAAATTCAGCTATAGGCAAGATACCCTCTGATTTAAAGCCCACATCCACTAAAACTTCTTTTGTTTTTATAGAAACAATCGTTCCTTTGATAATTTGCCCTTCACGTATTACTTTGATACTTTGATTATAAAGCTCTTCCAAAGTTAATTCTTGTTCAATCATTTTTAAATTTCTCCTTT
>JBDRLG010000062.1:0-10184 GCA_043813255.1 Candidatus Omnitrophota bacterium | reverse complement strand
ATGCAGGGGATAATTTAATTTAAAAAATAACACCGAGAACGGCTCAATATCAATTATTATATTCGCGATAAAAAAAGCTGGTATATTAACAATCCTAAAAAAACATAATCCTATACACAGGCTCGGCCCAAAATGGAAAGGTGTAAACGGCATAATTTTTATTCCTTGATTATTTTAACATATTTAAATTTAGTTCCTAAATTCGCCCACGCACGATTTTGTAGTTTTGGTTACATTTATTACATTTAATTATTTTATATGTTCCAGTGCCGGTTTCTCTTCTTCCATCTTCTTCTATAATTCTATAATCTTGATTAGTTAATTTACTTTTACAAAGAGGGCACCTTTTCAACGGATCTTTTAATCTCACTAAAATAATTGCCGACACGAACAGAACAACAAACAAAATAAGAAGAAAAATAGAGATAACTTGCACACGCGAAGGATCTTGCCTCGCGAAGAATAAAAGAAATAACGGCACCCCAATCAAAAAAAACATAATCCAACTAATATTTTTTAATACTGCCATTCTTGATGCCTTTTTAAGCTCCTTAACAAATTCCGGATTTACCTTAAATTCTAATACCTCTGCTTTATGTATATCCCTCCAGCTTTGTTTATGCGCGGATATACGAAAATAAGCAACTGCGCGGTTGCTATAATACTTCCCGTCATTAGGATTGATTTCGATAGCTTTACTAAAATCAGTTATGGTTTGATTAATATTTCCTTTATCCATATAAGCAATACCTCGGTTGTTATAAGCTTCTGCGTAATCAGGAGCAAGTTGGATTGCCTTGTTAAAATCAGTTATAGCTTGATCGAAATTCCCCTGAGAAGCATAAATATTGCCTCGATTCGAATACGCCCAAACATCATTCGGATTAATAAAGACTGCTTTATCAAAATTAGCCAGTGCTTGTTCAAGGTTGCCTTTTTCAACATAGGCAAGCCCGCGATTATTATAAAAAACAGTACTATTAGAATTAAGCTCTATCGCCTTATCGAAATCAATGATAGCTTTATTAAATTCGCCTTTATAAACATAGGCATTCCCTCGGTTGTTATAAGCGTCTGCATTATTAGGGTTAATTTGAATAACTTTACTAAACACAACAAGAGCTTCATCGTACATGCGCTTATTTAGAAACTCTTTCCCCTTATTAAATAATTCTACCTCGGAATCTTTATTATGCATAATTCCCCCCAAAATGTTCTTTTTAATTTATTGCTAATTAATTGTATCTCCTCCTATCTAACCAAACGCGGCATCGCCCTCTTTATCCTCCATGATTAAGAAAAGGACATAAATAGTAAGTAAAACCTCGATTTTACAAGTTTCTTAATATATAAAATATTTTTTATAAACTAAAGCCATGCATATAAAACTTATTACAGCTATGGCAAACAAAAAGATATAAGGCATAAAAGCAATAAATATAAATATGTTATTAAATACCGCCGCAAAAATCATATTTATAGCTATAATGATAAAAATCCATTTTTTTAAATTCCAAAATCCATAAAGTAAAAACAAGCTGGAAACAATAAATAATATTTTAGAATTACGATAAATGTAAAATTTTGATACTATTTTCCTTTTTGTATTTAAATCAGCAATTATTCTCTTTCTTGCAAAATCGTTTTGTTTTTCCCAATAAACAGGGATATTGCGATATTTAATCTCGCCATCTTTTATTAACGTTTCGCTTAATGTTATTGCATCCTGATATTTATTCTTATCTAATGTTATTACTTCTAATAAATCCAAAGGAATAGTAACTAAAATAAGTATGGCAATTACTGTTATAGAAAAAGGCCTTTTATTACGTTTTACATTTTCTTTATCATTCGCGAGACTCATTAGCAATCTCCATTTTTGTCATCCTTTTATAAGGATTAAAATAATCCCCGCACCAAAGTTTTTGATGCGGGGATAAATTTATGAAGCAAAAAATTATTAACGCTAAGAAAGGGCGCTCTCTATGTAAAACCTCATATACTATGCATGCCACCCATCATCTATAAACTTCTCTCCTGTGCGCTATTTTGACTACCTGTATTAAAATCCGTTTCTCAATTATTATATAAAGAACCCGGTATTCACCTACCCTCAATGACCTGAAATTAGCTAATTCGCCTAACAGCTTCTTTCCTGCAAAAGGGCTTACACTAAGATTGTCAATAGCTCTTACTATTCGCTGCGATATATTTTTATTACTTCTTTCTATCCGCTCTAAGAACTTCAAAACAACAGGAGATATTTCTATTTTATACATAGCCCAATTTTTGCTTCGCATTATTCCACGGAATCCCCTTGCCTTTTCTTAATCCTTCTTCTGCTTTTTTAATATCCTTCAATAATTTATGGTCTGAAAGAATATCAAGCGTTTCTAAAAGGCTTTCGTAATCTTCTTCCGCGAGTATAACTGCTTCCGGTTTGCCATGACGGGTAACAACACAACGGTCAAAGTATTTAGATAGTCTATCCATTATTTTAGGCAATTTTGGGCGTAATTCCGTTAAGGGAATCGTTATGGTCATCTTTACCACCTCCTGTTAAAATATACATTATAATGTATATTCTGTCAAGGCTAGAACTCTTTTTTAACCTCTAAATAGGAATGGTAGTGTTTGCCATCGGAAGGGATTTCATCAAGCGGCCAGGCGAAATCCGCGCGCACGGAAAAGTTTTCTGGTAAATTTAAGCGCAAACCACAGCCAAAACCTCTTCTGGTTGTATCCTTTATCTCACCAGCCAGAGGCCTGTTTAAATGCACATTTGCCCAGTCATAAAATGCCACAACTCTAAACGCGTCATAGAGCCTTGCTTTAGAAAATGGGACTTTTATAGCCTTAGGGATAAAATAAACCGGAATTGCCCAGTCCCAGCTCATACTATAACCACTATCTCCGACAAATTCTGCCAGCGGATAACCACGCACATTATTAATCCCTCCCAGTTGAAACTGTTCAGCCGCGGGAAGAATATAGGGGGAAATCTGTGCCTGGTTTTTCCATAAAATGGTTGAAGAAAAAGGCAGCCTTTGCAGCCTTAAGAAATTAATGGTTGTCTTGGTAAACTTTCCGCCTGCTCCGCTTCTGCTGCAACGCGGGTCTTTTTTTCTTAAGCCGCCCATAATATTGGGAATACCAAAAGCAAATTCTGTGGTCAAAAGATTCCTGCCCCATTTATCCGTAGCGTCTAAGTCTAAACTTGTTTTTGCCACACGCAGCCTGTCACGGCTTGACTCTACTGCTAATAAGAAATTGAATATGTCTTTATAATCAAAACCTGTATTCCAGGTAAGAGTAAGATTTTCCGCGTTGATTAATTCCTGGTTAACATACAGGCTAAAGATCTTACTTTTACCACGAGCCATAACATTCTTATATTCTTTACCTAAAGCTAATTTTGACTTCGCCCAATAAAATCCCAAATCTGTATTAATAGTTACAGGATAAAGATACCGGGAGGATTTCAAATCATAATCCTGCGCGTCAGTTATCATATACTGTAAAGTCAAAATATCGCCTTGGCCCAAAAGATTATCTTCACTAAGTGTTGTCAAATACCTGTTTTTCCTTAAAAATCTGGACGCGTAATTATCATAACTTAACCCCAGATGAATAGGAAACCTGTCTTTGACTTCCAGAAGGATATCTGTTTGGCCGGTTTCTTTTCCAGGGCTGATAACTGCTTTTGCGTTCCTGTCTTTCTGCTGATTAATCAAACGCAAGCTTTTTTGTAAGCTCTGATAATTAAATGGCAGGCCTTTTTTAAGGGTGATAAATTTTTTATACAGGCTGGTTTTAAAAAACTTGTTTCCCTTTACTTCAACATCTCCCATCTTCCCCTCTATGACTCTGATCTCCATAATATTGTCTTTAATCTTTTGGGGAGGCAGATATGCACGGGAAGTAATATAGCCTTTTTTACGGTAAGCATCCGTAATTAAATCCGCGGCTTTCTGCATATCTGTAAGGTATAGTTCTTTATTTTCAAACTCAGCGATGATTTTACGGATTTGAGCTTCAGGAAAAAGAGTTATTCCGGATAATTCTATTTTTTTTATAAAAGCTTTTTCTCCTTTTGGCAAAGCAGGAGCTTGTTCTTTAGGCAGGTCTTCTTCTATTTCTGCTTCCGGCCTTTTTGTTTCAATTTCATTACGGAGCCTCTCTTGCTGCCGCTGTAATTGGGTGCTTCTTTCCTGGCCACTGGCCTGTTCTTGAGCAGGCGGGGTCTGTGCCAAAGAAATATTGCCGCACATAGAAAGGAAAAATAAACTAATTAAAATTTTTAACAGAGTAACTTTTTTAATAAGCATAGTTTTTTTTAACATATATTTTTAAGGCTGTCAAGCCAATTATAGTGGAGTTTACCCATTTTTTCCGTCGTGTCATTGCGGGGAGAACGCAGCCCGACGAAGCAATCCTGGCTCTAAGATTGCTTCGCTCACTTCGTTCGCTCGCAATCAGACTGTTTCGTAATTGCATTTTTGGTAGCCGCTCCGTAAACGGAGCGTTTTACCAGCGTCGGAAACGCAACCTAAAGGTTGCGGCTACCGCGTTAAAATATGGATTGCGACACAGTCTGAATGACACTTGAGGCAGCCAACTTACAGTTAAACAGTTATGTTAAATCACATCAAAATTTTGGGGAATGTCCAAAATTTAGAATATATCATTAAGACTCTTCAACAGTAATCTTTAAATTCTTACCTTCAATATCATAATGGATATTACTGATTCTTTCTTTTAATCCTGCTTCATGGTAAAGCGCGGCTATTTTTTGCCGCAGATAATCTAAATCACTTTTTGAAAGCCAGCGGTTATTATATTCTTCTATAACTTTATTTATTTCTTCTGAATTTATTAAATTAACTCCAACAACCGTAATTTCATCAATAAAAAATCTCTCTCCCTTCCAAATTTCTTCATCTAATCTTTCTTTTTCCTCTAAGTCTTCCTGAGACTTAAAAATTTCTGTTGTTACAGGCTTTTGCTGGGCAAAAATAAGAGGGATAAAGACGCATAGGTTAAGAATAAAAATAAGGCTGATTATTTTCATTTTATTCAAAGATTGCTTCGTCCCCCGACGTAACGTCGGGGTCCTCGCAATGACACGCTAAATAAACACTCCAGGCTTTTAGTGTACCTATTTAGCAGTTTTACGCAATTGGTACTCAACATAGCCGGCAAGCACTTCCTGAATTTTTACGGATGGCAGAACAACAAAATAGTGGCTGATTACAGCATGCGCGATTTCATGTCCGAGTATTTCTTTACAAAAGCTATCGGCGGATATATATATTGTATTAAAACTATCTACGTAAAATGAACGCATGCCTCCTAAGTCTTTATCAAATAAATTCCGGTAAATCTCTATCAACTTTTGTTCATCTCTGCATATTTTTATATTCCCTTTATAGCTTAATAGCCTCATATCAAGTATATTGCAGATTTGTTCAAATAAAATATCTAGTTTTTGCGCTAAATTTTCTTCCGAGAATTTATGCCCGGTGATAAATTTTTCTTCCATGCTTATATTCAACTGTTTAGCAAGCTGCTGCGCTTCAAGCTCTGGAGCATAAAAGACCGTAAAATGAATAGATTCAAGCTTTTTTGCCGCTGCAAAATTATCTTCCCGCGCAAAGCAGATATGCGAATTTAATGAAATAAAAGCCAAAAAAGAATATAATATATATAATATTTTTTTCTTCATTATTATCAAATCTTAAAATAATTGACAGCGGAATCAAATTTTACCAGGATTTTCTTTATTTCCGCGATTTTTTCTTTTTCTTCCGGGCTTGTAATTCGTTCAAAAATTGGCTCTAACCCGGAGCGCAGGCAATTATAATCTTCTTTTAATAACCGTAATTGGCTGTTATTTTTTTTAATCATATTATTGAAAGCTTCGGCTATATCTTTTAATTGATCAAGCTGGCGCAGGTTACAGTTTGATGAGAAATCGCCTTGTTCTAACTGCTTAAGAGACTGCTTAATACGGTAAAATGGCCCGGCAATCCTGTGAGAAATGAATAAGGTAAGGGCTATTGCCATAAGGATTACCACAATCATGGTTAAGACTACTGCCTGTGTCAGAATAGGCAGTATATAATAAGCCGTGCTCTGGGCAATTATACGTGAATTAACAATTGCCACGGTAGTGGTGCGCATCGCTAAAAAATAAACGATGCCTATTGTTATTACCCCTCCCAAGGCAAGCAAACTGCAAAATTTTAAAATAAATTTTACCTGGAATGGTTTTTCAATAAAATAATTAGTGCGCCTGTTTGCTTCAGTGACCTGAGCATGATTTTTCATAATTACAGCCTCCTAATAAGTATTTATAAGTATTTAAAAATTGAGGTAGCCGGCGAACACAATTTATTCTTAGGTTATTTCGTAAATATTGTGAAAAGTAATGTGTCATTGCGAACCCGAAGGGTGAAGCAATCTTTAAAAGGATTAATTCTTTCAAGGATTGCTTCGTCGTCGCTAAAAAGCGCTCCTTCTCGCAATGACACGCGGTTTTATTATAACCGGTTAAGTACCATTTTTGATTGGTACATCTTATGAATCAGAATAAATATAAATTCCTATGTTTTTAAACAAAAATCTATTTATTGTTATTTTTTAATTCCGCGTAATTGATTTCTACGGTTGTGTTTTTACGCAGTTGAACCAGCCATTCATTCATTAATTGCGCTTCCTTACGCTTGGTAATTTCTCTTTTTATCTGTTCATACATCTGTTCATAAGTTTTATCGGTTTGCCCTTCTTTAAACATCTCTTCATATGCCTTCTTGATTGTTTCATCATTAACAACAGCCCTGCCGGCAAGCTTCTTAGCTTCTCTTTCTAAGGCTGATTTTAATAAAGATTGTTCCCAAAAACGTTCAACAGACTCTAAAAAAGCATCTTCTTTATCTAAACCTTTCTTCTGGGCGTCCTGAAGGATAACTTTTCTGTCAATAAGATAATTAAGGAATTCTTTGCGCGATTCTAAGGTGTTATTCTTGGCAAAGTTTGAATCTCTAAACTCTCTCTCGAACTCCGCGGCAGTTATTTCATAATTATTAATTTTAGCCAAAACAGGCGAAGTATCTTTCTTAGGCTGACAGCCGCAGATAACAAATATTATTATTAGATAAAAAATAATTTTTTTCATAATAAAACTCCTCAATAATGTTTCTAGGTTTTTATACTCTACATTATTGACTCCGTAGTATACTTAAAAAATTATCGTAAGGGAATTTTTAAGTGCTTATACTATGGAGCAGGTTTATTTTCAATAATGTTTCTCAATAATGCTTTCAGGTTTTTATACCCTGCATTATTGACTCCGTAGTATACTTAAAAATTATCGTAAGAGAATTTTTATGTGCTTATACTATGGAGCAGGTTTATTTTCAATAATGCTTTCAGGTTTTTATACCCTGCATTATTGACTCCGCAGTATACTTAAAAATTATCGTGAGAGAATTTTTATGTGCTTATACTATGGAGCAGGTTTATTTTCCTTAATAATATTTCCTTATTGATTAAATAATTCCGTGCTAAGGTAACGTTCCGCGTTATCCGGCAAGATTACAATAATTAATTTTCCTTTATTCTCTTCTTTTTTCGCCGTTTTTAAAGCCGCGAAAACAGCAGCCCCGGATGAAATACCCGCTAAAATGCCTTCTTCTTTAATCAGTCTCTTTGACATTTCTATAGCGCCTTCATCTGATACTTGAATTACTTCATCTATAATTTTTCTATTTAAAACGGAAGGAACAAAACCGGCTCCGATGCCTTGAATTTTATGCACACCGGGATCTTTTCCGGAGAGAACCGCGCAAGCCTCAGGCTCTACAGCAATCACTTTCAAACGCGGGATACTTTTTTTAATACTTTCCGCTATCCCGGTAATTGTCCCGCCTGTTCCAACTCCTGCTACTAAAATATCTATTTTGCCATCTGTATCAGCTAATATCTCTTTTGCCGTGGTGCGGCGGTGGGCGTCAGGATTAGCGGGATTATCAAATTGGCCGGGCAGAAAATAATGATTATCACTTTCAGCTATTTCCCGCGCTTTTCTGACTGCTCCGGACATACCATCATCCCCAATAGTAAGGATAATTTCGACACCAAAAGCGGACAATAATTTCCTGCGCTCAATGCTCATTGTTTCAGGCATTACTAAAACCAGTTTATACCCCCGGACCGCGCAAACCGCGGCTAAAGCAATGCCGGTATTCCCTGAGGTCGGCTCGATGATAATAGTATCTTTAGTAATTTTTCCCTGTTTCTCAGCTTCTTCTATCATACTTAAAGCAATTCTGTCTTTGATTGAAGAACAAGGATTAAAAAACTCCAATTTAGCCGCGATTTTAGCAAAACCGCCTTTATTTAGCCTGTTTAAATAAACTAAAGGAGTATTACCTATAAACTCTGTTATATCTTTTGCTATTTTTAACATATTTTGATAATTATATCATTCCCAAAGCAAGATTGCTATGTTTTATTTTAAAAAGCCGGATTTAATTCCTTGTTAGTTACCCCGGTAAACATCTTTACGATGCCCTACTTTAACCACAAAAACAATTAAAACATCATCTTCGATAGAATAAAGTATCCGGTAATTCCCACAGCGAACCCGATACTTATCCTGAGCTGATAATTTCTTGCAATCGTGCGGCCTAGGATTATCGGAAAGAGATTCTATTCTTTCAAGAACTGCCTTCATATCTTTACGCGGCAGGCGCTCGATTTCTTTAACAGCTGATTTCTTAATCTCAAGCTTATATTTTTCCATCAGCCTTTAATTTTTTTAAAAGCGCTTCGTAAGATATACTCGGCTCTTTTGCTCTTTTCGCGAATACCTCAAGGTCTTCCTGATCTTGAGCTAATTCATGACGGATAGCCTCATTGACAATATCAGAAATTGACTGTTCTGTCTCAATAGCCATAAGCTTGAGAGCCCTGTGGATAGCCGGATCAAAATATACAGTAGAACGTTTTGTTAACATAACTCATCCCCCCTTTTACTTTCTAATAAAAGTATAACATCATAACGTCATAATGTCAAGATGTTAGAATGTTTTTCTGGGGTTAAAAACGGTGTTTGACAAAATAACTAAACGCGCTAAGGCAGGCTTTTGCTCCTTCTCCGGCGGCAATAATTATCTGCTTTTCCGGGACATCCGTGACGTCTCCGGCGGCAAATACTCCTTCTATATTTGTTTCATTATGGCAGTTAACCTTTATCTCTCCTAATTCATCTTTTTCAATGCTTTTAGCAAATTCTGAATTGGGAATTAAACCAATTTCTACAAACACACCCTGCACGGGCAGGACATTTTCTCTGCCTTCTGTCTCTATTCTAATGGCGTTAACCATTTTATCGCCTAAGACTTGAGTTACTTTTGTATTATTTAAAACTTTAACTATTTTACTCTCATTAATCTGTTCCCGCATTACCTCATCTCCATTCAAAGAAGAAGTAATATTAATCAGGTGTATTGCCTTAGCGATACGCATCAACTGCAAAGCAGCGTCCAAAGCTGAATTGCCGCCTCCAATAACCGCCACATCTTTGCCTGAAAACAACGGCCCGTCGCAGGTAGCGCAATAAGTAAGGCCTTTATTTTTATACTCTTTTTCTCCCCGCACTCCCAGTTCTTTTGTCCTTTTTCCAGAGGCAACTACTACAGTCCTTGCTTCATAAATACCCTTATCGGTCTTGACTACTAAATTATTACCCTGTCTTTCCAAGCTTTGTACCGCTTCATTTTCTTTAAGATGTATATCAAATTTACGCAGATGTTCTTCAAACTTTTCAGCCAGCTCAGGGCCGGTAATAAACTGATAGCCTGTATAATTCTCAATATCCCCGCTCCACGCGGCCTGCCCTCCTATATCTTTGGTAATTACTAAAAAATTGATTTTTTTACGCGCGGCATAAACGGCGGCAGTAATGCCGGCAGGCCCTGCGCCGATAATAATTAAATCGTACATGGCTCACTCCTTAATATTCCCCTCTTTAACAAAGAGAGGCTGTTGCGAAATGCCTTAAATTCGTCATTCTGCGGCTCGCCTCGCGGCGAAGCCGAGGGCTTGACCGCAGAATCCATAAACATTTTATCGACGACAATAGATCCTGCGATTAAATCGCAGGATGACAAAAAAGTATT
>JBDRLG010000061.1:0-18065 GCA_043813255.1 Candidatus Omnitrophota bacterium | reverse complement strand
ATAGAAAATTTTCCTCACAAATATTTTATTTATATTAAAGGCTAGTAGTTGTTTAAGCGGGTAGAATAAACAGTCTTGTTATGGTTGTTATACGTTTTTAAATAGGGCAACGAATGAAAGAAATTAAAATTCCTAAATATTTTAGTCATAATACAATTGATGAAGTACTTAAGCAAAGGGAAGTTTTGTTACTAACCGAAAAATGTCAACCCTCGGAAGATGTCATCTTTGACCTTAGAGATAATGTATTTGTCTCTATTTTAGGAATTTTACTTATTGCCGAACTTTCAGATTTTCTTCAGGAAGATAAAAAATGTAAATGTTTTGTTAAAACGAAGAAAGGCTCATTGCAACTTCTTTTGCCTACGATTATGGGACTTGTAAAACGTGATAATCCGAATCAGGAAGTCGAAAATTATTTGAATCAGATTAGAGTTCCTATACAGAGATGTCATAATGACAAAGAGAGCTTAGGGGCAGTTAATAGGCTGATGCCTATCATTAGGCAAGAATTGAATCTCCCAGAGCCGTTATTAAAAGCTTTAAATTGGGCATTATGGGAGCTTGTTGGAAACGCTGGTTTGCATGGTTATCGTATGTATGCTAAAAAAGATTGTGAGTATTCTAAACCAGTATATTTTTGTGCTTTTGATTATAAGGATTTTATAGATATAGCAATATTGGATGTCGGTTGTGGTATATATAATTCTTTTCTTAAATCGGGTAGAGATAAATATAAGAATATTACGAATGCGGAAGCCTTATCTTTGTCTATTAAAAAATCTGAAACTGGAGATCCGGGTGGAAGTACTGGTTTTGGTTTGTTTGGATGTGCAGAAATAGCTAGAAAAGCCAAGGGAAAATTAGTAATAATTTCCGGAGTCAATAAGTTAATTGTCTCAGCGCAGGGTGAAGAAGTATTATCATCTGGAAAATTTGACGGAACTATGGTATTATTAAGTATACCGCAGAAATCAGCAATTGACTTAGCAGATATACTTGGGAAAAGAAATATTTCAGTAGTTTTATCTTTGGATGATTTGATTGGGGGCATAGATGTCGGCAGTTAAAATGGTTAGAACAATTATTCATTTAAATAAATATGGTTCTTCTATGGGGACTAGAGAGTTGGGTAGTTCTATCCGTGAAGAAGTCCTTTCTCTAATTAATCAAGGTAACAATATTTTATTCGATTTTTCTGGAGTAAGCGTGATTTCTAGCGCCTTTGGTGATGAATTATTTGGAAAGCTATATATAGAATTAGGTGAAGAGATATTTAAGAATAAAATAAAGGTTAATAATTTTGATAATGAAGAATCAAAGGAAATAATTCTATTAATAATAAACAATGGTATTAATTATAGAAAAAATAACCTATCTCAATAAAGTTAAGTAGAATTAATTTTGTGCCCAAAACGCGCCCATCCAAGTGCAAAATATCGGAAAATAACGGGTAACATCGGGTAACATTGGGAAACATCCAGACTGCTTAATTCATTGGTAATAAAGTGCTTATGTCATAATCCGTTGTGGGAAACTGGGGATGTGCCCCAAAGTGACAGGCTAAGCGATTATAACTGCATATAAATCTATGGTTTAGAATATTGATTTTGAAAAAGGGTGTCCCTTTTTGGGACGTCCCTGTTCCCTTTCCCTGTTCCCTGTTCCTGTTCTGCGTCCTTAATAACCAAAATATCTATAAATAAACCTTGTATTATGGCCGTAAATAGTATATTATATCCTTGTATATTAGCCATATATAAAAAGGGTTTGCTATGAAAAGAGATATAGAAAAAGAGTTATTTAATTGGAAAGAACACAAGGATAGATTGCCTTTACTATTACGAGGAGCACGGCAGGTAGGTAAAAGTTATATTGTAGAAGAGTTTGGCAAAAAGGCATTTAAAAATTTAGTTGTCGTCAATTTTGAATTCAGGCCTGAACTCAAGCAATGTTTTACTACGCTTGATCCCGTTGAGATTATTAACAAGTTACAGCTTCTTATGGGTGTTACCATAGAAGCAGAAACAACATTGCTTTTTCTTGATGAGATACAGGAATGCCCCAATGCGATAATGGCCCTGCGGTATTTCAAGGAAAAGTATAATCGGCTTGCTGTTATCGGGGCAGGTTCATTAATGGAATTTACCCTTAATAGCCCGGATTTCAGAATGCCGGTAGGAAGGATTCAGTTTATATACCTTGAGCCTTTGTCATTTGGTGAGTTCTTAACGGCGTCCGGGAATGAGCAACTGCGGCATTATCTGCAGGGAATACGGTTAAACAGCGTATTTGATGATGTGATTCATCAGAAGCTGATGGATTTGCTGCGGATATACCTTATTGTGGGAGGTATGCCGGCGGTAGTTAAAGAATATCTTGAGAATAGAAATTTTTTAAATTGTCAACGGGTTCAAAATTCTCTACTGCAAACATACCGTAGTGATTTTGGAAAATACGCGAAAACTTCCGAACATAAATATTTGCAAAAGGCATTTGATGAAGCTCCACGGCTCGTCGGCAGCCGCGTTAAGTATTCAAATATTGACCCGGACAGCAAATCAAGGGATATTAAGCAAGCGCTTAATCTTTTGAAATTAGCGGGCATCATTCATCCGGTATATGCCGCTGTTGCTTCAGGGCTTCCCTTGGGAGCACAGGCTAATGAAACGAAATTCAAATTGAACTTCCTTGATGTGGGCCTAATGCAGAATGCCTGCGGCCTGCAAACGGAACTTACATTAACGAATGACTTTATTCAGATTAACGCTGGCGCCGTAACAGAGCAGTTCATTGGGCAGGAACTGAGAGCTTATTCTGACAGCTATTTAGAGCGCGGCCTCTTTTTTTGGGCGCGGGATAAAAAAAACAGTTCAGCTGAAGTTGATTATGTCGTTGTGGTAGATTCCTTGATTCTGCCGATAGAAGTTAAGGCGGGTAAAACCGGCACGCTTAAATCACTGAAACTTTTTATCAAGGAAAAGAATATATCATTTGGTATACGCTTTTCGCAGGAGAAATTATCCTTGCATGATAAAGTATTGACACTACCGCTGTATATGGTAGAGCAAATGAAAAGCTTGGCTCAGGAAGCAAAAAATAAATAATGTAGTATAAATCCCTTTTGTTTTGCAATGCGGTTTGGGACTTCGGTGATATTATTGAATAGTTATGCGTATTACCTTAAATCCGGATGAAGTCGGATAAAATTCCACAATAACTTGACTGGATATATTGATATTGCCAAATGTAATTTCATTGGTGCCTTTAATAATTTTGGCGGTATCCGGCACTATGAAGGTAATGTTATCCTCTTGCCTGAAATCATGTGTCTTGACTACAATTTTTCTGGCTACCCAATTTACTTCTTTTACTTTGCCCCTGATGACAGATATTTTCGTCGGCGAGTCAGTATCTTTCGCTTCCGTATCCTTCGATGCCGTATCTTTCGCCTCTTGAGAATATGCAGTCATCGGTGAGGGCATTACAAAAAGCAAAGTTAAAACAATAATTATCCGGTAAAATGCCATTTTTATGCCTCCTTAGTTTTTTATTTTACCTTAAAGAGAAATCTTCCGCAATATATTTTATAATTTTTTCTTGTAAAAAAAATTTATAAAAAATTTATAAAAAATGATTGACATTATTATCATAATGTTATACACTTGTTTTCAATTGTGGATTATATAGGGGAGGTAATTGTTAAAGAACCCATGCCTTTGTGAATATTTGTTTAAGCCGTTTATTTAGTCTTCTTATAATCTACAGGGGAAAAATTATAATATTTTAAACATAACCTAATTGAAAGGAGAAAAGATGAGTAAGAAATTTGTTATTTACTTACTGTTTGTGTTAGGCATTGCGGGGATCGCGAAAATAGGTAATTGTAGCCCTTTACAGTTGTCAATTTTTGATCCTGTCCAGATTGTTCAGAATGATCAGTCGGTCACGGGAGTGCGTTTAGGACTGCTTTATACTGTCAATACTGATGTATCGGGTTTTAGTTTAACATTCCCTGGTATAGACAGAGTAACGGGAAATTTTAACGGCCTTGAAGTCGGTTTAATTAACTGGGTTGGAGGGGATTTTCACGGTGACCAGGCAGGTATTATTAACCATGCAGCTAACCGTTTTGTCGGTTTTCAGCATGGTTTGGTTAATGTGACAGGTGGTGATTTCTCAGGTATGCAGGACGGATTTGTAAATTGGTCTGAAGGTTTTATGCACGGTTGGCAGCTTGGTTTATTTAATTACACCAAAGCCGGATTTGCAGGGTTACAGACTGGTTTTTGGAATGTTGCTAGTGGAGATTCCGCAGGAATGGAGCTTGGCGCGATTAATTATGTCGATGGATCATTTGGGGGATTTCAATGCGGATTAGTTAATTATGCCGCTGATATGAAAGGTTTTCAACTTGGTCTTATTAATGTTGCCAAGAGCCTTAATGGTTTACAGATAGGTTTAGGTAACTATAATGGTGATAAGGAACCTTTTGAATTTTTACCGTTGGTTAACTGGTCATTCTGAAGATTTTGAGTCTTAGAGGAAGTAAATCAAAAAGCCTTGTTATTAATTTAACAAGGCTTTTTGATTTCCGGTAAAAAAAATCCCAGCGAGATTTTTTCGGCCGGACCTACGAGCAAATTTTGTTATTTTGGGATTAGTATTAAAAATGAGACAGCTGGATTTACTTGGATGACAGCAATCGAAAAGCAAACTTGTATCAAGATAATGGTGTATTGAATTTTACAGCTTCCGGCCTTTCATCCGCAGAAGAAAGCAAAAAAGCGTATATTTCCAATCCATAATGATAAAGAAGGCAATATGGCTGGAGGTATAATGTAAATGATGGCTGGATTAGTGTAGGTTATAATAAAGCAGGGGATACTCTTACTTTTAACGCGACAGATTTGGACGGCAACAATTTATTTAGTACACAACATAATGATTTTACTACAACGTGGGGCGCTGGCCAAGCGAAAATTTTCTTATCCGCGAGCTCTCGTAATATGGATGTTGCGGAAGGCTCGATTAACCTTGATAATTTCAAGGGCAATGTGGCTCCGGAACCTTTTAGCTCAACCCTTTTTATTCTTGGCGGCGGCTGTGATGGCATTGCGTAAGCGATTCAAAAATAAAAGAAAACTCAGCTAAAACCTCTGAAAAATAAGGGGTGGTAATTATGCTGCTTTTTTTGCCGATTTTTGGTATAATAAGGAAGAGATTAAGAAATATATGCGGCTGGTTGGCAGTCATAATTCTAAGCATATAAAGAGATTTTATTTGTTTTGCAAAGATACAAAAATTCGGGATAAAAATAAATAGATTTGGAGAGGTGGCTGAGCGGTTGAAAGCACATGTCTGGAGAACATGTAACTACGCAAGTGGTTCCAGGGTTCGAACCCCTGCCTCTCCGCCATATATTTTAAGGTGGTAAACGCAATTAATTAAAAATGAGGTGGTTATGACGCAATCTATTGATAAATTAGTAGGTTGCGTTTTGTTTTTGTATGTTTTTGGCTGTAGATGTTACTAAAGACAGGCAATTTGCTGGATTTTTTCCAGTCTTATGATAAAATGCAGTTAATGATTTTTATGCCTAGACTATTGGGGAAAATCATACTGGGTAAAGTTTACAGCAAATTCAAAAACAAATGGATTTGTAGGTTATTGATTTAACTGGCGATGGAGTTCGCCGTCAACCGCCTCAACGTGGCTGATAACTCCTACTTTATAAAAAAAGGGAGGGAAGTCTATGTTGAGGTTTTTTGTTATTGGCTTGGGTGGGGCAATTGGGACGCTTTTACGTTATCTTGTAGGAGGGCTTGATTACCGTTTTTCAAACGGTGTTTTTCCTGTAAGTACGCTGGTTGTTAATATTAGCGGTTCTTTGGCAATTGGTTTTATTTGGGGGCTTATTGACCGCTTTGCCGTATCATCTAATATGAGGATGTTTATATTTATCGGTATATTAGGCGGATATACGACGTTTTCTACATTCAGCCTTGAGAGTTTTAATTTATTAAGGGATGGGGAATATAGAATAGCGTTGTTTAATATCGTGTTTTCAAATATTTTGGCTATTGTTTCAGTTTTTTTAGGATTCCTCGTTTCACGGTTTTTGATGAATTTGATTAAAGGAGGTGCTTAAAACGAAATTACCTGAGGAAGGAATGTTGTTGAGGGTATTTATCGGCGAGTCCGATCATTATCAAGGCAAGGCTCTTTATGAGCAGATTGTTTTAAAAGCCAGAGAACTTAATCTTGCAGGCTCGACAGTTCTGCGGGGGATTATGGGGTTTGGGGCGGACAGCAGGATTCATACAGCAAAACTTCTGCGCCTTTCCGAAGACCTTCCTATAGTTGTTGAATTGGTAGATACTGAGGAGAATCTTAATAAAATTCTGTCTTTTCTTGATGAAGTGGTTACTGAAGGATTGATTACTCTTGAAAAAGTTAAAGTTATTAAGTACCGGCATAAGTGAGACTGTTGCAAAACTCTATTTCTGTCATCCTGCGCGTCCTCCGAAGGCGGATCCGCCTATGGTGGAAAAGCGCTTGTCATCCTGCGACTTGATCGCAGGATCAAGATTCTGTCTCGACGTAACGTCGGAGCAGAATGACAAATTTGAGGTATTTTGCAACAGACTCTAAGTAAAAGGAATAATTAGTTATGGATGTTAAAAGAATTGATATTTTGTTTTTCTTGCCGGTTTTGTTATGCCTGACATTATTTGGCTGTAGTGAGAATAATTTATTTAGCACATGGCGCGGCCGCGAAATTAACATTGATGGAAAATATACGGATTGGAATGAAACCACAATTTATTATGATGAAAAAACAAAGGTGGTTTTTAATCTGGTTAATGACGCGGATTATTTGTATGTTTGCCTGATTTCCAGGAATCGTGAAATAGAAACTGAGATTATGGAATCAGGTTTTACTATGTGGTTTGATCCTGATGGCGGGAAAAAAAAGGTATTTGGAATTAGTTTTCCAATAGGCTTAAGGCGTATGGGAATGTCTATAGAGGATGAGAAGAATAGAGATATAAGCAGAGATTGGCGGGAGCAAGAAGATAGAGGCGGTTTAATAGATAGAGATAAAGAAAGATTAACGGATAATAATTTTAATAAGCGCCTTGAGACTCTTGAAGGGTTGCAGTCAAAATTAGAGATTCTTATCAAAAATAATAAGCCTTTAGAGTTATCTTTAGAAGAAGCTGGGAAATTGGGGATTGAAGCAAAGGTGGGGCGTGAAAATGATTATTTTGTATATGAACTTAAAGTTCCTCTTGTAAAATCAACTGAACATATATATGCTATAGAAATAAAAGAAGGTATCCCCATAGGTTTGGGGTTGGAGGCAGAAGGTGGAAGGCCTAGAAGAAGAGAAAGTATGTTCGGCAGCGCGAATGAACTTAAACTTTGGTTTACTGTAGCGCTTTTTTCTTATTAGCGTGGTTGTGGAGATAAGAAAATGGCCCTAAGGAGAGATGTGAAAAGAGTAATTATTGTTTTAACTGTTATTTGTATTTTATTTTTTTCCGGAGTTGTTTTTGTTCGTCCGGCTATTAAGTTTTTTGTCACAAAAAAGCTGGAAAATATTTTTGTCCGCGGTAAGGTTTCAATAGGAAAATGTGTTTTTCATCCGGCAGGAGAAATCCGGCTGGAAGATATTAGAATAGTAAGAAAAGATATTTATAGTATTAAGCTTAAAGAATTAATTGTTCAATACAACCCTCTTTCGATATTAAAAACCAGCCCCTCGAAGCTTCTTTTAAATAATCCCGATGTTAATATAACTATTCCCAAGAAAGGCAGTTTGAAGCCTGAGGAATATCTTAATATTGGCGGCGGGCCGAATATATTTGAATACGTGTGTGTGTCTGCTTTAAATCTTAAAGCGAATATTTTTGGGATGCCCGCTGTAAAGTTAGAAAAAGGTTTTTTACTGCAGAATTTTAATTCCGGGCAGGTGAATTTTATTTTGGCCAAGGTAAATTATGATAAACTTAATATAACCGATATTAAGGGCAAAGCTAAATTGCAAAGCACGGGGTTTGCAGTTTGTGATTTTTCGGGTAATCTGCTGGGAGGCAGTATTCAGGCGGATTTGAAAGTTCAGGCTCAAGGGCAGGTGTCTTATCTGCTTAATTTAAAATGCGCACAGCTGGATATAGAGAAGTTTGTGCGGGATTTTAATTTGCGCGAGAAATTTGAGATGACCGGCAGGATAAGTGGAGAGTTAAGGCTTAAGGCAAAAGGCGCGCGGATAGAAGATCTCACCGGAAATTTTTCAACGCTTAGCCCGGGCGGCAGGCTGGTTATTACAGATACGAAATTTCTGGAAGGCATGGCAGGCCGGACTGGCCAGCCGGTTGATTTATTAGTAGAAAGTTTCAAAAATTACCAGTATAATAATGGCTTAGTAAGCTTAGGCCTTGAAGACGGCAGTGTAATACTTAACGCTGATCTGGAAGGCGAAGCAGGCAGGCGTAATATTAGCGTGGTATTGCATGATTTCAAAATAGGAGGGCAGGGGCAATGAAACATTTTTTTATTACATTAGCGGCGGTTGTTTTTGTTGTTGGGTGCGCGAAATTAAGCGTGCAGGGAACTAAAGAGCCGATAAAAGTGGATATTTCCATGCGGCTGGATGTTTATCAGCATGTAGAAAAAGATATAGACGCGATTGAAGGTATTGTTTCGGGAGAGAAAGATAATAAGGATAACAAAGATAACAAAGATAACAAAGATAAGCTTAATGATAAGCAGAGTTTCTTGAGGATTTTTATTAATAATGCCTATGCTCAGGAAGGGCTTGGCGCGGAGGTTGAACAGGCGGCTTTAAGGCGTAAGAATAGAATTGATGAATTATACGCGCTTGAAAGAAAAGGTGTGGTTGGAGAAAATAAATTGGGAATGGTTGAGTTAAGGGAGTCTTCTGGAGCAAGCGGTTCTGTAAGTCAGCTTATCAGCGCGGAGAATAGCGATAGGATGGGTATTTATATATCGATAGCTGATAAGAATAATACCTCTTTGGCAGATGTGCAGAAGGTTTACTCGAAGCGTTTGCAAAGCGACGCTCCGGCAGGTACGCCGATTGAAAGCCAAAGCGGTGAATGGAAGGTAAAGTGAAAATAACTCATATTCAAAGATGGTTTTTTATAGCGGCGATGTGGGTGGGGATTTTATTTCTGTTGTTTGTTTTTTACTGGGTTATGGTCCGGCCGGTCCGAATCAGGCAAATGTGTATTGAAAAAGCCAAACGGGTGTCCTCAGGAACTAAAGCGGGCGTGTCTGAATTGCTTGAGATTAACCGGGCAATATATCTGGATTGTTTAAGGTGTAACGGATTGGATAGATAGCGGCTTCGCGTTTTTAGTTTCGTTGTAGAATTCGTTTTGGTTATTTATAAATATATATCCCCCGGTATTATCCCAATTCCAGTTTTTACCAGTTATAAAAACTTTTATTTTTCCGGTAATTTTTTCAACATATACACTGTCTCTGATTGTGTCTATCATGGTTAAAACCATCATTTTGGGATCGGGCGGCTGGATAACAGCAAGGACTAGAGTTTCTTTGGGTGTTTCATAGACATCTTTTATTTTTATTGAATACCCGGAGCTTGGCACGTCAAGTGATACAGTTATTTTTTGAGTTGTGGATTGTGTACTTTTATCAGGCGGTTGGGCGTTGAGGCTCAGAGGATATAAAAGGATAATAGCCGGGATTAAAAATTTTATAATTTTCATAAGGTTCTCCTTTTGAATTACTATACTAAGTTGAATTAACTTTGTCAATAATAAGAATAATGGTATAATTCTTAAATAAGGAGCAGGTATGAAAAGGATTAAATCTATAACGTTGATTTCGCTGATTTTTTTAATAATAGCTTTGCCTCTGTTTGCAATTAGCCACGCGTCTGTTGATACTGAGGAAGGTTTTTTTCAGGAGTTGGTGAATAGATATAAATATGATGAAGAATTCAATAATTTTGTAAAAGTTGGATTAGTGTTTTTTATTGCGCTGTCGGTGCTTATTTCTATCATGGGATTTGTATTTATGATAGAGCAAATAGTCCTATGGTCGTTTATAGGAGGTTTTATCGGGATTTGTATTGTGGAATTCTTACTGTATAGATATATGGGAATAAGCTTTGGTTATTATAGTTATCTTGTGGCTTTTGTCATAGGGGGAGGTTTAGCTATGTTTGTCCAAACTATGCGAATGATTCGCTAAAATGGATAAATTCTATAAATAAATAGTTATAAAGAGGAAAAAATTATGATGCGTTCGGGTAATCCTGCTTTGGGAGGTAATGTTTTTACCGCGGAAAGGACTATGGAATCCGCGGGAGTAATGACTATTGACGGGACAGTGAATAAAACTTTTATTTTGCTTACGCTTGTAGTTTTAGGCGCGGCTTGGACGTGGAATAATCCTGCGGGATTTGTGCCGTTTATCTGGCCTTTGTTGATTGTGGGGTTTATTGTTGCTATGGTAACTGTGTTTAAGAAGCAATGGGCGCCTGTAACTGCTCCGGTTTATGCTGGTATAGAGGGCTTGATTTTGGGGGTGATTTCGGTAATTTTAGAGAAGAGTTATCCGGGGATTGTGATTCAGGCTGTGGGTTTGACTTTTGGCGTAGCTTTTAGTTTGCTGGTAGCTTATAAGTCACGGTTAATCAAGGTTACGGAAAATTTTAAACTTGGCGTAGTCGCGGCAACCGGCGGTATTGTTGTTGTGTATGTAATAGACATGATTATGGGATTTTTTGGGCATAATATACCGTTTATCCATAGCAGTGGGATGTTTGGTATTGGTTTTAGTGTTTTTGTGGTTATTATCGCGGCGTTAAATTTAGTGCTTGATTTCGATTTTATTGAAAAAGGCGCAAAAATCGGCGCGCCGAAATATATGGAATGGTACGGCGCGTTTGGTTTAATAGTTACCCTTATCTGGCTTTATCTGGAGATATTGAGATTGTTGAGTAAGATAAGGAGAAGGTAAGGAAAATATATTGTATTATTTGATACAAATAATTGTACGAATATATACAAATAATTGTAATATAAAATGATAAATCAAAGGGTAGCCGTAAACTAAAAGCTTGCGGCTATCATCATATCGGTAATTTCTTTAGTTCGTAGAATTTTCGATTATATAATTAGTCACTTGTGTCCAAATTATGATAATTGTTATCGCCGGTAAAATGTTTTTGAGATGCCAATAGCGTGTCATTCAGACTGTGTTGCAATTGCATTTTTGGTAGCCGTTCCGTAAGCGGAGCGTTTTACCAGCGTCGGAAACGCAACCTAAAGGTTGCGGCTACCGCGTTAAAATATGGATTGCGACACAGTCTGATTGCGAGGAACGAAGTGACGAAGCAATCTTCCGTCGTTAAGATTGCTTCGCTTCGCTCGCAATGACACTAATTTGGACAGTAATGATAATTAGTTATTGTTGAAAAACCCAGCAATAACTTGATTACACAGATTTTAGAAAAGATTACACCGATAAAATTCCTACGAGGTTTTAATCTGTGTAATCTATTTTTTCCCGCCGTAGGCGAATCTGCCTTCGGCATGAAATCGGTGTAATCATATAAATGATACTTTTTCAGTGTTAACTAATTAATTTTTACAAATGCCTGCTAACCATAATGTTCTTTTGACTATCCTTCCTGTATTCTGGCCTAAGATGGTGCCGGTGGGGCTGGGGTATCTGCAGTGTTATCTTGCTAAAAATAATATTAAGGCTGAAATTCTTGATTTGAATAATTATTTTTATAATCTGGCTGATGAAGGGCTAAAACGAGAGTGGCTGGTTAGCTGTAACTCTACGCTGGAGAATGGGATTTTGTCCATTATTAAAGATAATTACAGCAAAGAAATTGAGGCTGTTGTTGAAAGGCTGCTGGGGTATGGCGTTTTAGGTTTCTCCTGCTTTAAGAGTAATTTTAAAACTACTCTTGAGGTTGCGGCAATTCTTAAATCCCGGCGTCCGGATATTAAAATTATTTTTGGCGGGCCGGAAATCAGCAGGTTATTTTTTAAAGGGAATGGTAAGTTTGATAATGAGATTATGGAGTTAGCTGATTTTTTGGTGGTTGGTGAGGGGGAAAAGGCACTTTGTGAGGTTTTTAAGGAGAGGGAAAATTTAGTTGATAAAGTTATAGTTTTTAATGAATTGGCTGATTTGCGGGGATTGGATTTTCCCATATATGAAGGTATAGAGTTTAAAGATTATCCGCGCAAGGACGCGTTGCCTGTGCAGTTTTCGCGGGGGTGTATCAGGAAATGTGCTTTTTGTTCGGAGCGCCTGCTTTATAAAGGGTTTCGCCGCAGGCAGGTGGATGTGGTTATTGATGAAATTAAATACCACCGCGCGAAAAATAAGATTAATTATTTTGTGTTTTTTGATTCTTTGATTAATGCTGATTTAAATGCGCTGGAAGATTTTTGCGATGGGATTATTGAGAATTTTGGTTCGCTTAATTGGGAGGCGCAGATTGCTGTTCGGCCTGATATGCCGGATGGATTATTTAAAAAAATTAAGGCAAGCGGTTGTTATAATTTGTTTGTCGGGCTGGAGTCCGGCTCAGATAGGACGTTGAAGCAGATGAATAAGGGGTTTATTTCTGGTGAGGCGGTTAATTTCTTCAGGAAGCTAAATAACGCGGGGCTTTTTTTTGGGGTGAGTATGATTGTGGGCTATCCGGGTGAGACAGATGAGGATTTTAAGCAGAGTTTGGATTTTATTATCCGTAATAAAGAGATTATCCCTAAGATTGAACAGGTAAATCCATTTACCTATTATGAGGGGACGGCGTTGGATAGAAAAGCGGATTATAAGTTTAATAATAAGTCACTTGAGAGGATGGAAGTTTTTGTCCGGGAAATAAAGAAATACGGTTTTAGGTATACTAACGCGTTTATTGGGAATTTAGTTGAAAAATAAGGTTTAGTTTTATTATTTCCCTCACCCCAGCCCTCTCCCCGTTGGGGAGAGGGGGATAAATGGTGGGTTAGATAATTATGTTTGAATTAAACGAAGTTAAAATATCCAGAATTCTTAATCCTACTTCTATTGATTTAGGAGAGTTTGTGATTAATCCGTTTATGGGCTGTGTGTTTTCCTGTTTGTATTGTTATGTCAAGTCAAATAGCGTGATTAGTAAGAGGAAGAAGCCTTGGGGGGGATTTTTGGATGTCAGGGTTAACGCGCCTGAACTTTTGGAGAAGGAGATTTTAGTTAAGAAGCCTGAGGTTGTGCTTTTGGGCTCTACTACTGAATGTTTTCAGCCGGCTGAGAAAGAATATAAGCTTACAAAAAGGATTCTGGAGATTTTAAATAAGCATAAAGTTTATTATGTTATTTTAAGCAGGTCAGCGTTGATTTTGGATTATCTGGATTTGTTGAAGCAGGGGTTTTGTAAGCGGATTTATTTTACGGTTAATAATTTTGGCAATGATTTTAAACAGGCCCTTGAGCCTAAAAGCCCGGCGTTTAATTTACGGGATGAGGCTGTGAATAAACTTTTGGAAAATAACCTGCCGGTTATTCCGTATTTTTCTCCTATTTTGCCGTGGGTTTCGGATATCAGGGGAATATTCCTGAAGTTTGAAAGGGCAGAGGCTGTTGAGTTTGAATGTTTGAATTTTAGGCTGGGTAATATTAAAGATATTGTACAGGCAATAGCGCAAGTTAGCCCGGATTTAAAAGTAAATTATGAAAAGATGCTGGTAGACCAAGGGTTTTATTTTGAGGCTTGGGAAAATATTAAAAAAGGTATTGCAATTCAGGCAAAAAGTGCTAAAAAAGAATATAGTGTGTATGTGCATGACTTTGGGGGGTATTTTAAGAATAAATATATAGAATGATTACACCGATTGTAAAAAAATGATTTTGGACAAATTATTCCTGGGCCATTAGGATTGATTATTTACGGGTATAAAATTGGTGTAACAAAATGGTTTCGTGATAATATAGATATGTAAATTGTCTGGCAGAAATTATTTGGGATAATATGTAGGGGCGCAATATCTTGCGCCCGTAATGAATATGGGAATAGTTACTGTGTCCAAATTATGATAATTGTTATCGCCGGTAAAATATTTTTGAGATATCAATAGCGTGTCATTCAGACTGTGTCGTAATTGCATTTTTGGTAGCCGCTCCGTAAGTGGAGCGTTTTACCAGCGTCGGAAACGCCCCGCCAAGGCGGGGCGGCTACCGCGTTAAAATATAGATTGTGACACAGTCTGATTGCGAGGACCCCGACGTTACGTCGGGGGACGAAGCAATCCTTCGACGTTAAGATTGCTTCGCTTCGCTCGCAATGACACTAATTTGGACAGTAATGATATAAAAAAATTAACTAAAAAATTTTGACAATACGGAAATAATCATAAGGATAACATATGAAAAGTGATGTTTATTTTATTAAGGTTGAAAGTTCTGACGCGGCAGAGAGGCTGTTGGCTTTAAAGAAGCTGTTTGAAAAAATTAATCCTTTTTCAGTATATCAGCAGGATGAGTTTATTCCTATTAAGGTTACTATTGGGGATTCGGCTTGTGTTTATAATATGCACCCTGATTTGGCGCGCTGGGTGGTTAAGGAGATTAAAGATAAGGGGGCTAAGCCGTTTTTGTTTGATACTTCGGTTATTTATCACGGCCAGCGTAGTAATGCGGTGGATCATTTGAATTTGGCGCAGTATAAAGGGTTTGGGCATTCTAAAATTGGGGCGCCTTTTATTGTTGCCGACGGGGTTTTTGGGCAGGATGGCAGGGAGTTTGAAATAAAATATAAGGATATCAGTAAAATTAAAGTTCCTTCGTTTGTGGGGATGTTAGACAGCCTTGTTGTGCTTTCGCATGCTACCGGGCATATTGTTTCAGGTTATGCCGGCGCTATTAAGAATGTGGCGATGGGTATGAGCTGCCGCTCTACAAAACAAGTTCAGCATTCTTCACTTAAGCCAAGTGTGATTGAAAACAAATGTACTGCCTGCGGCTGTTGTATTAAAATCTGCCCGGTTAATGCAATATCTTTTAAAAATAATAAGGCGTTTATTGACCAGAAGGTTTGTATCGGTTGTGGGGAATGTTTATGCGCGTGTAAATTTGATGCTATTTATATTAATTGGCATGAAGAACCAAAGGTCTTTTGCCGCAGGATGGCGGAGGTCGCGGGTTTTATTCTTTCTAAATTTAAAAATAAGTTTTTTATTAATTTTGCTTTTGATATTACCAAGGAATGCGATTGTATTTCTAATAAGGATGAGCAGATGATTTCTTCTGATTTGGGGATTCTTGCTTCTAGTGATATTTTGAGCCTTGATAAGGCTACTGCTGATTTGGCGAATAAGAATAAGCAGGGGGAGTTTTTGGATAATTCTAAGGGTGTGTATGATGGGTTGTTTGAGTATGCTTCGGAAATCGGGCTGGGGAATTTGGAATATAATTTGATTGAAGTGTAACATTGGGATTATCTAATTAACGGGTTGTGATGCGATTAATATTTTAATGTGGTAGCCGCCACGCCAAAGGCGAGGCGGCTACCCAAAATATGATTATCTTATAAAGCGGCAATGACGGAGAGAATTGGATTATGAATAAATTTGAGGCGTTGTTTGGGATAAAGGCTTCGGAAGTTAAGAAGAATTGTATTCTTTTGCCGTTGGTGCAGAAAGATGTGCTTAAGCAGTTTAAGTTGAAGGATTTTAAAAAGGGGAAATTGTTTAGTTCTGGGAATAGCGACTTTTGGACTTTGATTAATACCGGTATAGGGCCGGCTTGGACAGGGGACGCGGTTTTGTATCTTAAAGAAACGCCTTGCAGTAATATTTTCCTTTTTGGCTCATGCGGTTTGGTGTCTGAAAAAAACGGTTTATCTATTGGAAGTTTGGTCAGCCCTGTTAAGTGTTTTTCAAATGAAAGTTTTTCCGATATGCTTTTGAAAGGGGTCCGAGAGGAACGGATTTATTATCCTGCCAGAGAACTTTATGAAAGATTTATGGGAGTGAATAGAAACGCGGGGATAAAAGAGATAACTTGTTCTACTCTCGCGTCTTTGAAACTGGAAGAGGATATGCTGGATTATTTTTCCGCTAAGGGGATAGATTTGGTGGATATGGAGTGCTCGGCATTTTTTTCCGCGGCAAGTTTTTCAGGGCTTAATGCTTTGGCGTTTTTTTATATTACTGATATTATTAAGAAAAAGCCGTTTTATACCAGTCTTGAGCCTGAGTTGAAAACTAAGCTTGTTTCTTCAGTAAAAGAATCTGCTAATATTTTATGCGAGTTTATAAAAACGAATTTGAGCGTTTAAAAAAGATACGGGCTTTTGTAAAACAGTGTTTTAAACAGTTCGGCGTGAATAAAATACAGGAGCTTACCCGCCTTTTATACGAGATTTCCAAAAGGGAAAATGTTGCGGTAGGGAGGATTTTTTATTGTGACGAGACTGTTGAGAAATGTCTCCGATTATCTACGATGATAGATCCTGCGGTCAAGCCGCAGGATGACAAGAATGGTGTTCTGCCGCAGGATGACAAGAGCGGTATTTTGCCGCAGGTTCATGATAAATCGTTTCAGCCTAATTATGATAGTTTAAAAAAATACCTTTTGGCGAGAAGATATCCGTATGCCAGTTTGCATGAAAAATCTATCCAGCCGTATTTACCAAAAATAGAATTAAATATTTCCCAAAAATTTAATATTAAAGAAAAAGAATTTTATCCTAAGAATATTTTTATTGAGAAAGGCGCGCAGGGGTCTTTTCTTGCTTCCCGGATTAGAAATCTTTTTCCGCGGGCGCGGGTTTTAAAGATAGAATCTTTGAAAGGGTATGTTCGCGGGAAAGTATCCCCTCACCCTAACCCTCTCCCGCAAGGGGAGAGGGAAAAAAAGGGAGAACAAATAATTCCTCTCCCCCTGTGGAAGAGGTTTTCTCCGCAGGCGGA
Source organism: Candidatus Omnitrophota bacterium (assembly GCA_043813255.1). Classification (GTDB taxonomy): domain Bacteria; phylum Omnitrophota; class Gorgyraeia; order Gygaellales; family Profunditerraquicolaceae; genus JBDRLG01. The sequence continues at coordinate 1,086 of JBDRLG010000061.1, read as the reverse complement.
TTCGTCTACGGCGGAAGGTGAGGGGGATAAAATCATAGGGTATAATAACAGACGGGATTCGCTTTTTATTGTTAATGAAAAGTATGATTTTTTTAAGAGATGCCCTTGCACGAAGCTGGCTATAGGCTGTGGGTATAATGTATTTAATTTGGGGTTTGGGTGTGTGTTTGATTGCACATATTGTTTCCTGCAGGATTACGCTAATTTTCCGGGCATAGTTTTACCGGCTAATATTGGGAGTTTTTTTGACAGGTTTTCTTCTTATTCTAATGCCAGGATGCGCATAGGGACTGGCGAGTTTTCAGATTCTCTGGCGCTTGACGATATTACCGGGTATGCTCCGGCGATAATAGAATTTTTCAGGAAACATAAAAAGGCGATTTTTGAGTTTAAAACCAAAAGTGTTAATGTTGAAAATTTATTAAAAACCGCGCAGGCGGGAAATATTGTTGTTTCATGGTCGCTTAATCCCCAGAAAATAATTGATGATAATGAATTTTTTACTCCGTCGTTAAAACAACGGATTAACGCGGCGTGTAAGTGCGTTCAGGCGGGGTATAAAGTGGGTTTTCATTTTGACCCGGTGATTTATTTTTCAGGCTGGGAGAATGAATATGCTAAATTGCTGGATGAGCTGTTTAATAAAATAAAGCCTAAATATATCGCCTGGATTAGTTTGGGGAGTTTTAGGTTTAGGCCTACACTAAAGACGGTGATTGAGAAGCGGTTTCCCGCGAATATGATTTTGGATGAGGAGCTTTTGCCGGGATATGATCAGAAATTAAGGTATCCTTATAGTTTGAGGCTGGGTGTTTATAAAAAGATGCTGGATATGTTTATTAAGCATGGCGCGGGGCAGAAGGTTTATCTTTGTATGGAAGATATGCTGATGTGGAAAGATTTAAAAATTAAAATGCCAAAGTTCTTTTAATTATTTTTTATAGTTGTCATTCAGACTGTGTCGTAATTGCATTTTTGGTAGCCGCTCCGTAAGCGGAGCGTTTTACCAGCGTCGGAAACGCAACCTAAAGGTTGCGGCTACCGCGTTAAAATATGGATTGCGACCCTGCACCGTATGGTGCAGGG